>JACRIL010000052.1 GCA_016235825.1 Planctomycetota bacterium | reverse complement strand
GAACCGATTTGGGACCTTATGGATTCGCTATGGCGAGGTTTGGGACGGTTCCGGCGGAATCATCCGCAATCGGAACCGAAAATCATCCTTCACGCGGCGGCATGAACAAAAATGGAAAATATCGATTTTTTCAACGGGCTGGTAGGCCTAATTCCAGGCGAAACGCCTCAGACAAATAACTCCATTGTAGCGGATGAACAAAATACTGCTGCAAAGATTGAGTTACTCATTAAGAAATTGGGCGACAAGGATTTGCAAACTCGCGAAACCACAAGCAAGGAATTGCGAAGGCGGATTTTTGAGGCAATGCCTGCTCTAGTAAGATATGCCAATGACTCTAATGCTGAAATAAAAATGTGTGTGAAGAAATTAATCAGAGATTACTGGCTGGATCAGGCCATTGATTCATATCTGAAGTCTTTCAAGCTGGAAATAGCATTTGTATTTTCTCACAATTGTTATTCAGAATATCCTTCTTATTATGCAGCAGGCGTAGCCTATATTCGCCTTGTCAGAGCCCGTGGCCCGACAGAAACAGAACTGGACCAGATTAAAAAGATAGAGAATGATATTGAAACAATTCGCAATAAACAGATTAGGGAACCTGAGGAATAGAAGATATTGAATGAAGACCGGAAAGATTATAAATTTTTTGATGGCAATTGGGATTGTTTCGATCCTGGCCAAACCTTGGTATCGCTTTTTTTTCACAAGGCATAGCGGGTGGTATGGATGGATTTTGCGGTGAGAGATAAAAATCCGACTTCGTTTTACTACGACATGACAAGCTGGTGCCATCGCTCACATTTGTTTGTGAGCGTGTTCTTTTTATTGAGTTGTTTATGAACTTTGGCGTATGCGTTAAAATGATTATCGGTATAGGAACTCTATCCTTCGTTTCAATATATTTTTTAAATGCCTCCCACTCATTATCCCAGCCATCTATCTTCATGAAGTCGATTATCAATGATCTTGGGCCAAACCATCGACTATCCGATCATGCTCCAGGCAAAGAAAGATGGAACAGGCATGGAACCTCCCAAATGCGGTGTCACAGTCCTACTCGCGGCCGGGGTCAATTCGTCAGGTCGGTGAGCGTTTTGTCTGGGTGGAATTTGCCGTCGAGGCGGCGGGTCAGTGCGTTTCTGATATGGCAGCCGTCCCGATGCGGAAGATCGAGGCTGTTCCGGGAGCGGCCAGCCAAGAATCCCGATTTTTACTGGCGGGCGGGGCGTAAACTATTACTATTGCAGGCCCGGGCGGACCTCGACGAAAAAGGGCCGGCCGGGTCCGGCTATTTTCGGAATAGTTTCCAACAGGCATATCCGGCGCTGCCGGACGGGAACAGGAGGTTGTTGCGATGATACAGACACAGTGCGGCGGCTGCGGCCTGATTATGGGCTACGACGAGTCGATGGCATGGCGGGTTACCGCCTGCTCCGGCTGCGGCAGGGCGATCATCATCCAGCCGGGCTTGGCCCAGCAGGGCCTGTTCGGCAGGAAAGACCTGACCAGCAAGGGCGCGGGCGTCATCTGCGGCCTGCTGATCCTGGCCACCATCTGCATCCCGTGGTGCGTCGATCCGCTCAGGATGTCGTGGGAAGAACTGCGGCATCAGGCTCGTCCGGAAGTCATATTCATCATCTCGCTCTGGGCGGCAGGGCTGGCCGCCCTGGTGATGGCCTTCGCGACACGGGCGATGGTTCTGGCCGTGGCGTACCTGGCCATCGGCGGCGGGAGCATTGCGGCGATTTTCATCCACGCCGCCGGCAGGGGGGCAGGCATCTCGCTGGCGATGCTGTTTCCGCTGCTGGAAGACGCATGGGCCTTGAGGCTGGCTACAGTCTGCGCACTGCTGGGCCTGATCGTCCTGAGCAGCCTGCGGGCACGGATCGGCTCGGCGATACCGCTGAACCTGCTGCAGATGCTCTGCTCGATCGGCGCGGCGGCTCTGCTGGCGATTTGCGGTTATAAAATGATCGACTGGATTCTATCCTATCCGCACGGCCTGCCTTCGCACAGGCTGGCGCCCGTGATCTTCGCCATGGTCTTTCTGGGCCTGGCGGCGGTCGGCTGCCTGCTGGCATTCGGACACTCGCTGGCATTCAGGTCGCCCGGCAGGGCGGTCTCGGGCATCGCGATGGGCCTGATCTGGGTGGCGCTGCTGGGACAGATATTCTTCGGCATCATCATGTATGCGGTGGAGTTCAAGGACATAAAGGTAATCTTCGGCCCGCTTGTTGTCGCAATGATGATTGTGCCGATATTCCTGATCGCGGCCGAGGGCCTGACGGCGTTGCTGGCGAATATTACGGCCCTGTGCACCGCCCCGCCTAACAAGATACCGCCGCTGGCCGTCGCCCAGCCGCAATCAGCGTTGACGTATCAGCCTGCCGGCCAGCCCTCGCCGGTCCAGGCCCAGGCTGTCATGTCCCATCCGATCGGCGCCGCGGCCGCGCAGCATCACCCCCAGACCGCCGCGGCAAGGCTCAACGAACTGGTCAACCTCCGAAACCAGGGCCTCATCACCCAGGATGAATATAACGCCAAACGCGCTAAAATCATCGAATTGCTGTAAAAATCACGGGGCGTGCCAGGGTTGCACGCGGGAAAATTATTTAAATTGCGGGCATCGCAGGCGACGCCCGGGAATGACACACCTTGAAACACAATGGTGAGACAGAAATCGGCGGGCAGCGGCGATCCTTCCGTACAACGGTCTGGACCAGGATCCTCCATGCGAAAGATGATTCGACCAAAACCTGCCGCCAGGCCATGGATTACCTGATGCAGATGTACTGGAAGCCCGTCTATTTTCATATCAGGCGCAAAGGGCACGACGTGGAGGACGCCAAGGACCTCACCCAGCAGTTCTTCACGGTTTTCATGGAACGCGATGCGCTCCGGAACGTGGATAAGGACAAGGGAAAATTCAGGACGTTCATACTTGCATGCCTGGAGCATTTTCTTTGCGACGAATATGACCGGCGCAAGGCCAAGAAACGCCAGCCGATCCCGGATGTATCCGCCGCGGAGGCACAATTCGACAGAAAGAACACTTTCGAGGTCGACTGGGCCACGGCACTGCTGGAGCGCGCATTTCTCCGCCTCAAAGAGCAGGCCCCACGCGAGGCCGGGGTCGTCGAGGCCCAGATGGCCGGAAAAGAGAGTATCCGCGACCTTGCCGACCAGTTGGGCGCCACGGAGGCCAACGTGAAGGTCATGGCCCACCGCGGCAGGAGCAAACTCCGCGCGATCATCCTGGAGGAGCTCCGCCAGACTGTCAGCCGGCCCGGCCAGGAGCAGGAAGAACTGACGGACCTTTTTAAGGCATTTTCTTTGTAACCTTTTTGAAAGACTTCCTCTTATTTATGCAGGAAAGAGGAGATTGCAGACATGGAAATAAAATGCCAAAAATGCGGTAACGTGTTCGACAACGAGGCGGCGCCGGGTTTAAAGGATGTCTGCCCCCGCTGCATGGCGGAGTTCCTGATGGCCGAGACGCGCGAGGCGGAAACCCGGGAGAAATCCGGGCAGGAGCGGTCCACAAAGCCGCCACTGGATCCCGGCGGAACCTTCCACGAAATGGAGGTGCTGGAGTTCGTGGGCCGCGGCGGGATGGGGTTTGTATACAAGGCTCGCCAGCCGAACCTGGACCGCGTGGTGGCCCTTAAGATCCTCGATCCGCGTCTGGCGGCATCCGCGGAGTTCACCGAGCGATTCAACCGCGAGGCCAAGGCCCTGGCTGCCCTGAACCACCCGAACATAGTCCATGTGTACGACTATGGAAAGGAAGGCCAACACCATTTCCTCGTCATGGAATACGTCGAAGGAACGTCGCTCCGGGATATTCTCAGGACGCAGCGGCTGTCGCCCCAAACCGCCCTGCGGTACGTCCCGCAGATATGCGACGCACTGGAATACGCACATTCCGCAGGCGTGATCCATCGGGACATCAAGCCCGAAAACATCCTGATCGACACCCGCGGCAATCTCAAGATCGCCGACTTCGGCCTGGCCAAGATCGCGGCCTCCCATGGACAGGGCGATCATGTAACCGCCACGGGACAAATGATGGGCACGGCCCACTACATGGCCCCGGAGCAGACCCGAAGCGCCGGCAAGGTTGACCAGAGGGCGGACATCTACTCGCTCGGCGTGGTCTTCTACGAGATGCTCACCGGCGAACTGCCCGTCGGGCGGTTCCCTCTGCCTTCCCAGCAGGTGCGCGTGGACGTACGGATCGACGATGTGGTCCTCAAGGCCCTCGAAAACGAGCCGGACCGCCGTTACCAGCACGCAAGCGAGATTAAAGAGGAAGTAACGAGGATCGGGACATCCGGCCCGGCGCAGATGAAAAAACAGGAACCTCTTGTTCCGCTGGCCCAATTGGAACCGCACCGCGGCACCGCCGTTTTGGTGCTGGGCATCCTTGGCATGGTAACATGCGCAATTTGCGGCATTATTGCATGGGTCATGGGCAATGCCGACCTGAAGGCGATGAAAGAAGGCCGAATGGACCCGGCGGGCAGAGGCTCGACGCAGGCGGGAAAAATCTGCGGCATGATCAGCGTGATACTCAGCATAATAGGTCTGGCGGCAGGCATATTAGTTTTGTTTAGTACTGCCCTAATTACAAAAACTCACGTGTCAACTCACCAGGTCGCCATTCCCCCCGGCATTTTGAATAATATCCATAATGAAGTCATAAAGGCCCAACCGGTTTCCGAGGCGGATCGCAAGATCATTCAAAAGATGGGCGAAATATTGAAGAACGCCCCGCTCACGGGCGTACAGTTTATTGACGTTATTGAATTTCTGAGGCAGCGCACCGAGCTTGATTTCAAAATACACTGGGCCGCGATAATCGCCGCCGGCATCAAAAAGGACAAACAACTCACCATCAGCCTGGTCAACATTACCGTCAAGAAGTGCCTGGAGTCGATCCTGAACGACGTCACCAGCGGCACGAACGTGGAACTCGGCTGGGCCATCTGCAACGGTGCGATAGTGGTATCCACAAAAGACGACCTGACGATGATGTGCAAGGTGTTCCTGGATGACGACCCAAAGGTCAGGCCGGATTCGCCCGAAAACGTCAAAACCCGCAAGAAGCTTGGAGATGAGACGCTAAAAGAAGCCCAGTTCAAAGGCGTCCAATTTATCGACGCCATAGACTACTTGCAGCAGCGAACGGAGCTTAATTTCAACGTGCACTGGCCCGTAATGGCCGCCGAGGGTGTCACCAAATACCGGCATCTTGCAATCAACCTGACCAATATAACAGTCAAAAAATGTCTTGAGTCGATACTGAACGACGTAACCAGCGGCACGACCACTGATTTAGGATGGATAATACGCAATGGGGCGATCGAGATATCCACAAAAGACGATCTGGTGAATATGTGCAAATTGTTCCTGGATGACGAGCCAAAGGTCCGGCAGGATTCGCCCGAGAACATCAAAATCCGCAAGAAGCTTGACGAGACAATGAGGAATGTTCCACTTGATGGCGTCCAGTTTTTGGATGCGATAGACTTCCTGCGAGCACGAACAGAGCTTAATTTCAATCCGCACTGGGCGGCCCTGGCCGCCGCCGGCATCAACAAGGACAAGCAGCTTACCATCAAGCTGACCAACGTAACTGTCAAAAAGTGCCTTGAGTCGATCCTGCACGATGCCTGCTGCGGCACGATCGCAGACGCCGACTGGGTCATACGCGACGGCGTGATCGAGATATCCACCCGGGCGGACCTGATAAAAGTGTTCAAGTTGCCCCTCGTAACCCCGGCCACTGCGCCGGCCGATGTTAAAGATCCAGTCAAAATGATAAAAACCATCCAGAACGAGACGGAGTTCGACAAGTGCATAGCCGATTGTGAAAAGTTCATTGCCGACAAAAAATTCGTTTCAGCAAGAAATGCTCTTAAAAGCGCCGGGCTTCTGTATCCCACCCTCCCCGCTGATAAGGATAAGATCATCAGCGACATGACAAAAAAGATCAAGGACTCAGATAAATTTTCCCAAGCCATGGATTACCTCAACAAAGGCAACTTTGAAGCGGCAAAACTCCTGTTTAACACTACAACGAAACTTCCTCTGGCATGATGCAGCATCGCAGCTTATACAACTTGACGCCAAGTCTGCGTAACCGCCTGAGTTTGGCTTTCACGTGGGACTGCCGTGCGCGCCGATTGCGGTTCTGCGTCTCG
>JACRIL010000009.1 GCA_016235825.1 Planctomycetota bacterium | reverse complement strand
TTATTCCGCCGGACATGATGACGCGGATGTCCACCTCGGTGAACATGAAGGATTCCTGGCTGGTGGCATGTTTGGTGAAGTTGAAAAATGACGGGAATTGGTGCCATGCTCGCATCAGTTTGCGAGCATGTGCTTTTTTAACGTGGTTCATAAATTATGACAGACATGTTACGCTGGCCAGAACATAGATTCAGATCGGAAGTAAAAAAACGCATGGCCGCAAACAAATGCGGCCAATGGCACCCGTTTTTACCTCTTGGCGCTAAAACCGGGCATGGCATCAGCCAATCAGGAAATCTTCGTTATTCCGCCGGACATGATGACGCGGATGTCCACCTCGGTGAACATGAAGGATTCCTGGGCGTCGTGGGCGGAGTTGGACAGTTCTGCCATTATGCGGCCAATCTCGTTGTAAAGGGTCGCGCGGGTTTTGGCGGGATCGAAAAGCCCGCTCCGCAAGATAGTCCTATAAATGCGGGTGGGTTCCGGCCTGCCGTCCCACATGCCGACCATGCCGGCGAAGATCGTCGCGCCCGGCTCCAGCGAGGCGAGCCACTGGCGGAAGGCATGAACCGACGGATGCTCCCATATCGCCTCCGGTATGAAAAACTCATATTGCACCGCCGCCTGCTCCTCGTGGGCAATCCGGACGCGATGCTCCTGACCCGGACCAGCCTTGACTACGTGCGTCGTTATTGTCGGTTCCATTTTATTTTTCCTTATGCGGTTGACGGCATTGAAAAAGTTGCACGGGCGTCCCGCCCATGCACGGCCAACAACTTCCCACGGCCGGGACGGCCGTGAGACTCATGGTCAGGATGCCCATGCTACTACAAACTACGAACCCAAACCGCAGGCCGAGGCGATCTGTCGGCGGGCCTGCTCGTCCAATCTGCAATCCAACGCCTTTACGCTGTCTTCGAGTTGTTCAATTGTATGGCAGCCGACGACGGGAATAACGGTTATCGGCTGATGCAACAGATAAGCCAGCACTACGGCCGAGATCGAAATGCCCAGCCGCCTGGCGGTTTCATCGATCACCTTTGCCAACAGGAGATTTTCGGGCGTGTTGTACGCGTATTTATCGAGCGGCTTCTTCGGATCGTCCCGGCCAACGAGCAGCTTGCTGAAAAATCCGCCCGCCTGCGACGAATACGGCACGGCCGCCATGCCCGTCTGCCTGTGCAGGTCGAACATGGCCTTGTCCATCCGGGCCATGGTCGTATCCGAACCCTGCCGCATGTAAAAACTGCCGACGTTCCAATGCATCTGGTTGGCGACGAAAAATCTGAGGCCCTTCGAGGAACAATATTCGTAAGCCTGACGGATGCGATCTGCCTGCCAGTTGGAGCAGCCGAAATACCGGATCAGGCCAGCCGATGCGAACTCGTTGAGGTAATCCATTATCTGCCCTACCGGCCGGGCCGGGTCGTCGCGGTGAAGGTAATAAAGGTCGATGCAATCTATCCGCAGGGCCTTGAGGCTCTTTGCGATGTCGCCGACGACTTCGGCCTTGTCCATCCGCGGATGCAGAAGGTCGCCAAGCGGCGGATGACCGCCCTTGGTGGCGATGACAAGTTGTGAGCGATTTTTCCTCGCCGCAAGCCAGTCGCCCAGAATCCGCTCGCTGCGGCCTGTCTCGCCGGCAACCCAGTCGGAATACACCCTGGCCGTGTCCAGAAAATTTCCACCAAGCTCGCAGAACCGGTCGAGCAGCGCGAAGCTCTCCGCCTCGCTCATTTTCACGCCGATCGGGGCCAAGCCCAGACAGAGACGGCTGGGCCTCAGATCGGTGTTCGTTATCCGCGTCAATTGCATGATTGAACCATTTATGAACAAAGCTTAGGTCGCCAACCGGCCCGGCGTCAAGGACGATCCGGGACAGGACGCGAAATCCGGTTCGACACCCAACGCCCTTTACTTTTATGCCCGATTCGCGGATAATGGCGTATTGTCATCATTTTGAGAAAGGAGACGCCGTGGTCCGCCAACAGATAAAAGTCGTAGCGTTGAGTTTTTCGATCAAGCCCGGCAGCGGGGCCAGAAAGGTCCATATAGTCGGCGACTTCAACAACTGGCAGCCGGTCCAGATGGACGAGCAGCCGGACGGCTCGTTCGCGTTCGTCCTGGACGTCGGACCCGGCTCGTATCAATACAAGTTTGTCGTCGACGGCAGATTCGTGGTCGATCCCGACAACACGAACCTGGCGATGAACTCCTTCGGCACGCTCAATTCCGTCGTCGAGGTGAAGTGATGCTTCCGCCTGTTTTCACACGCGGAGTTTCTGAATTTTGAACACGGCCGGCCAGAGGCCCGTTATCCGCCGGCGGGGGTACGTCTCGGCGGGATATTTCCCGTTTAACGGTTGAAGGCGGATCATCTCCGGCTCGTCCTGGTAGTATCGCTTGAACGTGGTGCCCCACGAGGCTTGGGCGTCGAACCGGACGAAGCAGTCATCGCCGTTCTTGACCTGCGTATTCGGCGAAAATATGACAATGTCCCCCTCGCGATAATCGGGTTCCATCGAGTCGCCGACCACTCGGGCTCCGAACGCCTGGCTGTCCGTAACGTCCGGGCAGCGGATGTACTCGTCGGCCACACTGGTGGGGTAATCCAGGTCGGTGAAGTGGCAAGGGTAGCCGGCCGAGACACGGTTGATGATCGGCACCATCGAACTGACCATGATCCGCCTGATGTTGCCCTGCGCGTCGGGCGGAGAGAGCTGACTGCGGAGTTCGTCGCCGGTCTTTTTGCCCGCCAGAAATTCCTTCAGCACCTGCCGCAGATTGCGCACCTCGGCAATGAGCGACTCATGCTCCTGCCTTATGTCGGCCGGCGTGGCCATCATATGGGCGACCTTCATCAACTCGCCGCAATCCAGCTTGAGCGCCGGCTCCAGGTCCGCCAGAACCTTGTCGCTCGGCGGATGCTTGGCCTTGCCCGTCTCGATGTTGGAAAGATACGGCTTGGATATTCCGGCCAGAACCGCCACTTCGTCCTGCGTCAGGCCAAGCTGCTCCCGCCGCTGCCTGACAATTGCGCCTATGCTCATATTGGAGTCCCTTTCAAGTTAGAGCCTATCCGAATAGGCTCTTAATCGATCCATCAGATGCAAATATATCAAAGGGATTCCGAAAACGCAACAGTAATTTTGTTATTTAATCAACATATTTTTCTAAATACTTCTTGACAAAGTATGTTTTTCTGTTATCATATAAGAGTAAGCACAGTTATTGGACATAGTTACAGTTTATAGTGATAAAGGAGTTACGCCATGCCGCTATCGCTCAGAGAGAACATTTGCGAGTCGCACAGGCTGCCGAGGGATGAGGAAGTGCTGGCCGGGAGGATGGAATTGCTGGAACCAAAGGACAAGGAACTGCTTGAGGCGGTGATAATCAACGGCCAGCCCACGCGGTTGATCGCCAGCCTGATGAACAAAAGTCCGCAGCATATCCGCAATCGGGTTTATCGTCTCTCGCGGCGGCTGGCCAGCAGGCGGTTCCTCGACGCGGCCCGCGCGATGCCCTACCTGTCCCCGGCAGATGCCCAACTTGCAAAGCTGCATTTCTGCCAGGGCGTCGCCCAGCGGCAACTCGCCCGGCAGACGGGCATGACAATCCATGCGGTTCGCAGGAGCCTGGACCGGCTGGCGGCGGCCATCGCGACGATCCGCAGCATGAGCAAAACGGCCGAGCGGAAGATCAGCCAGTTTATCAGCCAGCGCCGGCAGGACGATTCGCAGGAGTTGGCGGTTTGAGCGTTCAGGGCGTCCGCACAAGCTGGAACCTGACCTTGAAAAGTTTTCTGCCGCTGCGCTCGCCGGCAGGATACAAAAGTCGAATCTGCCGGCGAAGGTCGGCGCGACATTCAAATCCATCCTCGATGGCGTCGCTTTCGGTCAGGTCTTCAAGGGCCGTCTCCTCGACCGACTCGATCCGCACGGCCCCCAGGCCGGGAACACGATGAGTTGAACCCGGCTTTACCCGACAGTGAGTCCAGAAACGCAGCGTCATGGTCTTGCGACCGCAGCGGATCGCCTCGAAGAACTGTTTTTTCATAAGGAGCATGTTTGTGACCCATAAATCAGCGGCAGACAAGTTTTTCAATTCGTTGGGCGATTTTCCGCCATCGGTCGCCGGCCGTCAACACCTGGCCAGCCAAAAATTGGTCCGAAAACACCGACCGGCCCGCCGCGGATGCGCCTGGAAAAAAATCTGGCGGTTGAAAATCAGCCGGCGATTGGCCGCGGCTGCACCGGCCAGCCGGTTCGCCCGCCGCGCCGCCAGGATGCTGGGCCTGCCAAGGCCGATATCCGTTACAATCTACGATAATTTCGGATTCGAGATTCGGCCCGGCTGGCTCGTCGCGGTCGTCGGACCATCCGGCGGCGGAAAGAGCGTGCTGATAAATGAAATCGCCCGGCGAATTCCCTCAGCAATCCGGCTGAAACCTGACGGACTGTCCTCAAGCCGGCTGTGCCCGCTGGAATTGTTTGCCATCTTGCGACCCCGCCGAAAACAGCGTCATAAATTAACCGGCCGGATTGACGGACGCATGTTGCATTCGTGGCTGAAAATCCTTTCCCTCTGCGGCCTGGCCGAGGCCCCCCTGCTGATCCGCCCCGCAAGCCGCCTGTCCGCCGGCCAGTTGCACCGGCTGGCGGTAGCGGCGGCGATCTTTGACGCCTCGACCCGCCGGAATCCATCGCTCATACTGGCCGACGAGTTCGCATCTACGCTCGACCCGGCGACCGCGCAGTCGCTCTGCCGGCAGGTCCGCAAACTTGCGACCGAACTCAGCCTGGCGATAGTGCTCGCCACGCCGCGGACCGAACTGCTGGATTATCTCCAGCCGGACCGGGTCATCGTCAAGCCGCTGACAGGTGCGGCCCGATTTGTCAAACCTTCGTGGCACGGATCAGCCATGCCCGTTCATTTCAATCCTGCCCGCTGGCCCATCGTCACCGGCGATTTCAGCGACTACCACGAACTGGCGGGGGTTCACTATCTCACCGGCCCGCCCGCCTTTCACAAACGCATCTATGCCATTCGCGTCCCGCTACATCTTCGCCGCTGGGGCCTGCCGAGGATCGCCGCCGTGCTGTTCGTCTCGCCGCCGGTGGCCTGCTGCCGCGGAAGGAATCTGGCCAGCCAGGGCAGATTTATCCCCGCCGGGCCGTTGCCTCGGCGAGAAAAAATCCTTGCCGGCCTGAATAGCAACATCGAGTGTATCTCGCGCGTAATCGTGCATCCGATTTTCAGGTCCGCCGGCATGGCCGTCAGATTGATACGACACGCAATCCGCCGCGCCCGAACGCCGCTGGTGGAGGCCCTGGCGGCGATGGGCAGGATACATCCGATGTTCGTCAAGGCCGGCATGACCGCTGTGGGGCTGTGCAAGGGCAAGAGCAGATTCTACAACTACTATATCTCGCACAGGCCGGGCGGCCCCGTTGTTATAGACTGGCTGGCAAGAAAAGAATCGAACATAGCATGCAACAATAAAAACAACTCGCAATCGCAATCTCAAATTTGAGATTTGAAATTTGAGATGTTCCCAATCAGACAACATTTACATTTCCCAACGAGGTGATACGTGGCAAAAAGAATTTCACGCAAAGGTCAGACGAATTCCGGCAAGTCAAACGCCGGCAGACAAAAGTTCACCCGCAGAATCGCCCACCGCCGGCAAATGGCCGATTCCATGAAAGATAAATCTCAAATTGACACCGTTCAAAACGCACAGGCGGACAATGTACAGCCCGCCGCCAGCCTGGGCCCGGCCCCGACCAGCCGGGCCGAACTGGTCGAGTTCCTCAAAAACCGTATCGGCATCACCGTGCCGGATCAGGCGCTATGCCCCAATCACAACGCCCCGCTGGACTATCTTCACGCCGGCTTTCTCGATCAGCACGATCTGCTGGTCTGGGCCAATCGCGGCGGAGGCAAGACCTATCTGGCCGCAGTCGCCACTGTGCTGGACGCCGCGTTCCACGCGCCCAGCAAGATTCGCGTGCTGGGCGGCAGCTTCGACCAGTCGGACCGCCTTGCCGACTACATCCGCGAGATTTTCGACAGCCGGCCGTTTCTGGCCGACCTGCTTGCCGGCAGGATGACCCGCACTCGCGTGCGGCTGACGAACGGCTCGGAAATCCGCATGCTCGCCCAGAGCCAGCGGGCAGTCCGCGGCCAGCACGTCCAGAAAATCCGCTGCGACGAGGTCGATCTGTTCGACAGCCAGGTCTGGCGGGCCGTGCAGTTCATCACGCGTTCGCAGGCCGGCGCTCGCGGCTCGATCGAGGTGCTCTCGACGCTCCACCGCCGCGGCGGGCTGATGGACAAGCTGGTCAGCCAGTCCCTGGGAATGTTGAATGCGGACGGCGGCAATTGCAAATCGCCGAACGCCGGCTACAGGCTCGTCAAATGGTGCCTGTGGGAGGTTATCGAACGCTGCCCGGCCGAGCGGAGCTGCGACCGCTGCGGGCTGGCCGAAGACTGCCGCGGCATGGCCAGGCGAGCGTGCGGATTTTTTCGGATCGACGACGCCATCGCCATCAAGACCCGCGCCAGCAGGCAGGCATGGCAGGCCGAGATGCTCTGCCTGGGCGCCCGGGCCGACTGGCTGGTGCTGCCGGAATTCGACGCGATAAGCCACGTCCGGGCCGTCGGGCACAATCCGGCTTGGCCGCTCTACCGCGCGATCGACTTCGGATACCGCAGTCCGATGGTCTGCCTGTGGATTCAGGTCAGCCCGGCCGGCGAGATCCACGTCCTCGACGAGTACGTCAGCGTCCGCCGCCCGCTGGCCGAACACGCATCCGAAATCCTCCGACGAGACCCCGGACCCGTAACGGCCACATATGTTGACCCGGCCGGCACTCAAAAAGAAGCCACCAGCGGCGCGGCCTGCACCGAGATGCTCGCCGCCGCAGGAATCCCCTGCCTCTGGCGCACGAGCAACATTGCCGAGGGTCTGGAACTCATCCGCTCCGCCCTTGCTCCCGCGACGACCACCGCCGCCGACGGCAAAGCCCTGCCGCCCGGCCTGCTGGTCCACCCGCGATGCAAAAATCTCATCGAGGCATTCCAGACCTACCACTACCCCCCGCCGGAATCCGACGCCGACGACCGCTCCAAGCCCGTCAAGGACGGCCCCGATCACCACATCGACGCCCTGCGATATTTTTTCATCAACCGCATGCGCCCGGCCCAGGAAGTCAAACGTTCCAGATATTGAATAGCGTTTCAGCCCGGTGAAAAAATTATCGGAATTATGCCTTTGGCAAAACAGAGGCGGTCGAATTTCGTATAACCAGCCGTAAGATTGATTTTTTGGCCTAAAATTGGCATAAACGCCTGATATGGTTAGAGTTAAAGGCTGGCTTGCATCGTGTGGAAAAATCCACTATAATATAGAGGTGGACAAAAAGAAATTTCTTGACGTTGGGCATTAGAGTTGCTCAATTTGACGATATTCAGATAGATAAGAAAAGCAACCCTTGAGCAAGGATGAGGTTAAGTTAGGTAGTGTCCTTGCCGATGAATAAGCGGTGGTATAACCAATGGCCGAACAAACTGTTACCGTCAAGCCAGTAATTGTCGCACTCGTAATATGTGACAACATTTACATCGAGCCAACCAGCCGCAAGGTGGCCTTGGTGGGGCTTTTTTCTCAACTTAATACTATCAAGTGCCCGTTTGTTCATCCACAGATAGCTATTTATGTGGCTCTTACGTCGTTACGCCAAGGATCTACTATTAAACTCGAAATAGTGCATGGGGAAACAGAAAAACCCATAATAGTCGCAACCGGTGAGTTCAAGAATGTGGTTACTCCGCTTACCGTAGTAGACATGCATTTTAACCTGAATAATGTTCAATTTGAAACTGCGGGGACATATTTTGTGCGTTTTTGGGCCAATACCCATTTGCTCGTGACACGACCTTTTGAAGTAATTGAGCATAAACCAACAACCGGAGAGGAGAAAATATGAACCAAGGAACATTTGAAATTCTTGCAATTCCGCCGCAGGAAGTGCCCAATTCCGCGACGACAAATAACGCAGAAGTTTTTGTGGTCGCGCACCCCTCCGATGCGACCACTATCGACCAAATGAATATCGTTGAGATATCAGGCGAACTAGAGTTCTGGAACGATCCGGCTGAAAACGGTTACGGCCCCAACGATGGCAAGCCAGTTTGAATACGGAGACGTGTTACTGGTCAATTATCCCTTTACCGACCAAAGTGCGGCAAAGCAAAGACCAGTTTTGGTGATTTCGCACACATCATTCAATCAGGGGGAAGATATTGTTGTAGTTCCCTTGAGTTCTCGCATAATGCAAGAGGATTCATTCGGATTTCCCATCCTGGAAACTGCCTCTTTTTTCCCTGCAACCGGCTTACGTTGTTCATCAACTGTGAAGTGGACCAAGCTAATGACAATCAGTAGGGTTGTCATCAAAAGGAAGTTGGGAACTATCCCTGCCGAGATTGTACAGCAAATAGCCTTAAAAATTGGGGAATTGGTCGGATTAAGCAGCACCCTGCATCCTGCTTTGCCAAGTGAATAATTCCGTATTTTTATGCATGGTAAACCTCCTGTCGGCAAAGGCCGGCGCAGGAAGTCAAACGTTCCAGATATTGAATTTGCCATCCCTCAAAAACTTCACAATTATAATATGGCCCGGAACCTTGTGTCGGAATGACACAAGGTCCGGACCTGTCATCACCGTTTCGGCGTTACTCTCTGCTGTATTGTTCACGGTTGACGCCGTCAAACTGTCCGCTCTTCATGCAGCACTTCTTGAAAGGACTTACCGCTGCCGCATGGGCAGAGATCATTGCGGCCGAGCTTTTCGGCCAGTTCCTTGTCGCCGTGAACTATTCTGTAACCGCGTTTAACCGATGTCTCAGAGGGGAAACCCCCTGCGGCGTTTGCTCATCGGCTCAAAAGCAGCTCTCTTCGTTAAAATCCATATTCTTAGGCATGGTAAACCTCCTGCCGGCAAAGACCGGCGCAGGGTAAAATCGCTTAGGCACTCTAACAAAACCTAGTTTTTGAGCAATGGTTTGGCCGATAAATATTCTGTGTCAGGGAGGACACAACTATGGCCAAACCGCTGCTTACGGACGAATTATGGCGACGCATCCAACCACTTTTGCCGCCGGAG
>JACRIL010000044.1 GCA_016235825.1 Planctomycetota bacterium | reverse complement strand
TTTTACCTCTTGCCGCGAATCCGGCCATGTTACCTTCCGCCGGTTTTGTCCCTTTCAAGACCGGTGCCGCCAGCCTGATCTTGCCGCGGGAAAAATAAATTTGGAAAAACAGTAACCGGCAATCGAATCGGCGCACTATCGTTTAGCAGAGTGAATCAGATTCCCTGACAGGAGATTCCGACATGCGCAATATGATTTGGGCAATGTTCATATTTCTGGCGGCGGGTTGGACCGTGGCTTACGGGCAGTCGCAGCCGGCCGGCGACAAGGCCGAGACTAATATCATCAAGCTCGACTCCGGGCAGATCAGCGGCACGCTGGTCGGCAAGGACAAGGACGTGGCCGTGTTCAAGGGCATTCCGTTCGCGGCCCCGCCGGTGGGAGACCTGCGGTGGAAGCCGCCCCAGCCGGCCAAACCCTGGGAAGGCGTCCGCAAGTGCGGCCGCTTCGGCAATATCTGTCCCCAGCCAAATAAAATGGCGGCATTAGTGCCCAGCGACGGTCAGCCCCAGAACGAGGATTGCCTGTACCTCAACGTCTGGGCTCCGGCAAACGCCCCGGCGGGCAAGGGAAAGCTGCCGGTGATGGTATGGATTCACGGTGGCGGATGCACCACCGGTTCCGGTTCGTCGAAAAGCTACGACGGCGAAAACTTCGCCCGCAGCGGCGTGGTTCTGGTTACGATAAACTACCGGCTTGGGGCACTGGGTTATCTTGCCCATCCGCTTCTGAACAAGGAATCGGACAAAGGCGTCAGCGGCAACTACGGCATGCTGGACCAGATCGCCGCGCTGGAGTGGGTCAAGCGGAACATATCGGCGTTCGGCGGCGATCCGGATTGCGTTACGATCTTCGGCGAGTCGGCCGGCGGATTGAGCGTCTGCCGGCTCATGGTAAGTCCGAATGCGAAGGGGCTGTTCCATCGCGCCATCGCCGAGTCAGGCGGGGCGCACGGGAGAAACCGCCTGCTGAAGCAGGACCAGGGCAAACTGCTTTCCGGCGAAAATGTGGGCCTTCAGCTCGCCCGCGACCTCGGATGCGACGGCAAAGAGGACGTTCTTGCCGCAATGCGGGCCAAGTCGGCTGACGAAATTCTGACCGCCCAGAACGCCGCGGTGGGCATTTTTGCCAAGGGCGTCCAATGGGGGCCGATAGTGGATGGCTGCGTCATGCCGGAGGATCCCGTAGCGGTATTCGAGGCGGGCAGGCAGAACAAGGTTCCCTTCATGGCCGGCTCGAACGCCGACGAAGGCACCTTGTTCATGGGCAATCTGCAGATCAAGGGCCTGATCGGATACAAGGTCCTCATGAAACTTGCATTCGGCCAGAACGCCGACGAGATGATGAAACTGTTCCCCGCAGCCACCGACGAAGAAGCATACAACGCCATATGCAAATCGACGGGCGTAGCCTCATTTATCATGCCGGCCAGGTTCCTCGTGCGATCGGTCAGCCAGTCGGGCCAGAAGGCATGGCTGTATCATTTCACCCGCGTGCCGGACCTGGCAGCGTACAAGAAGCTCGGCTGCTTCCACAGCCTGGAGGTCGTGTACGTGTTTAACAATTATTCCAGCGCCCTCAAGGCCACCGATGTCGACCGGGAACTGTGCAAGGCGATGATGGGTGCGTGGATCCAGTTTGCAAAGACAGGCGATCCCAACCGCGAGGGCCTGCCGGCCTGGCCTACCTACGATGCGAAAACAGACCAGCACCTGGAATTCGGCGACAAGATCGAGGCGAAGTCCGGCCTGTACAAGGAGGCCTGCGATCTGGTCGAAAAAAACCAGGCCTCAACGGGGCAATGAAATACGATTAAAAGCAAACAACCCGGGATTTTCATTTTTTCTTTCCCAGGCACAGAAGTTCGCCGTCCTGAGTGGTTACAAAGAGCCGATCGGCGGCGACGGCCAGGCCGTTCCAGTACGGGACTGACGGCAGAGGCAGGTCGGCCAGTTTTTCGCCCTTTTCCGTCGAGAGCAGCAGCAGGTGGGGCGGAGCGGCCGGGGCGGGCGATGTCGATGGGGCAGTTGTGGAGGCGTCTTTTTTCCCGGCTGGCGGCGAGGCGCCCCCGAATGCGACGATCAGCGTCTTGCCCGCCACGGCCATCGAGGCAAGGCGCTGCGGCGTCTCGCCGGGGTCCATGAACCACGCCGCCGCGTCCGGCGAGGGCTTGCCGAAAATGTTGAACTTGACCCGTGCAGGCCGGTCCTGTTCTCGTCCGGCCCCGAAGACCCTGGGCCCGTCGAAGACCAGCATGTCGCCGGCGTAGCCCATCGTGTCGGCCTTCTTGAACCACTCAACGCCGAATCCGTAACCGGAGAATCTGGCGTCGGGATTATAAATCCACACCGCCAGGCTCTCGGTGGATTTATCTCCGCCTGTCTGGGCCCTGTCATAAGCCGGCAGCAGCATGCCGCAGACTGTCGAAAAAACCGGATTGGCGGATTGAGGTTTTGTGGACGGCGAGACTGAATTGGCATTCCCGCGAGGGGGTCTGGGAAGAGCGTCTTTCTTGAGCGGCTGGCCTGTCTGCAGGTCGAAGCCGACCTTTTCGTTCGTGCCGCACAGGTATACATGCCGTCCGTCGCTGCGAAGGATGTCGTTGCTGGCCGCTTCGCCTTTGATCCCAATGCCGATGGCAAACTCGTTATTGTGGTCGAGGTTTTTCAGCACCTGTTTCCAGACGATCTCGCCTGTCTGGGGCTTGAGGGCGAAGAAGTGAATCCCGCCGTCGATATCGGCGTGCCGGCCGGCCGCGAAATATACGTTGTCCTGTTCAGCCAGCACGCTGCCGAAAACCGGCCAGACAGATTCAAGCTGCTCGCGCACCACGATCCGCCGGTCCGCCGGCGCGGCCTGGAAACGCCAGACCAGCGAGCCGTCGCCTACACGCAGGCAATACGTCCAGCCGTCGCAGCAGCCGAACAGCACCAGGCCTTTGTAAATGGTCGGCGGCGAGTCGACCCTTCCGCCGGCCGTAAAGCTCCATTGCTGCTTGCCGTCGGCCGCATTGAGGGCGACAACGCGGTGCTCGTCAATCACCGAGACATATACCCGCCCGCCGGCGAACACCGGGGCCGATACCGGCCCGTCGAAACCGGCCCGCCACTGCACCTTTAAATCCGCGGGAATTTCACACTTGCTTACCCCGCCTCGGCCGGCGTCGTGGCGATATGTCGGCCAGTCGTCGGTTCCTTCCGGCTCGGCCGCGTCGGGCTGGCCGTACGCGGGGCCTTTTTCAAGCCGCTGGGCGGCGGCGATCTCCGCCGGCGGCGTGAAGGTTGGGGCGAACGCCATGTTGCCGCGGAGCCCGTCGCCGCACGGGCAGAAATTCCGAGTCAGATATATCAATCCGTTGCCGCATCGCGGCCCCATGCGGCAGGCGACGCGGGCGGCGGCGTACTTGACCAACGTTTTCGATTGAAGATCATACAGGTGCATCCGCCCCCCGATCAGGTAGCGAGTCGTCGCTATCATGGGGTCGCACACGCCCAACAGGTTAAGTTTGTCAACCTTGTTTTTCACCTGTCCGGTTTGCCCGTCGTAGCCTGTCAGCGAGTTGCTGTCGGAACTGCCGGTGTTGTTGACGGCCCAAAAAATCCCATCGAGCAGGAACAGCCCGCCGCCAGAGACGGACTGGCTGGATGTTCGGGCGGTCCAGAGATGCCTGCCGTCGGCTGCGGAAAGCACGTGCGCATCGCGGGCGTTGCGGGGTTTGTCAATTTTGCTTGCCAGCACCAATTTGCCGTCGAGATACTGCTGGAGCGATGCCTCCGTGGCATCCTTCTCAAAGAGAACATCAATCCCCTTTTTGCCTGTCTTGAGGTCGAAGCCGCGGATGCGATACTTTTCGTTTGGCGCCTTGGCGTCGCCAGCCTTTGCGGCGCCTCCGCCCTCGGCCTGGCAAAGAAAATACGCCTGGCCGCCGCCAATTACACAAAAATTGCAGCCATGTCTTTTTACCAGGCCTTCGGTCTGCCAGAGCAGCTTGCCGGTTTCGGCATCGAAGGCGCGGGCCCATTGTCCCAGTCCGCTGCACAGGATCACCACGCCGTCCTGCATTTGCAAAGTGGACCATGTCGCAGGCGGGTTGTCGCACTTGAACAGGCTCTTGCCGGTGGCCGCATCCCACGCCTCGAGCTGGCCGCGCAGCATGAACAGCTTGCGCCCGTCGCTTGCCATGGCGCCCACGCCGGCGTCCTGGGCCGATTTCCAAAGCAGCAGGCCGTTGAAGGCGTCGCGGCATTCCACGCTGCCCTTGTGCGAGCGGTCATTGTTGCACAAGAACGTCCGCCCGCCCGCCAGTATCTGGTTGGGCTGCTGGTAGCGCGGGGCGAACGGTTCGCCGGCGATCCAGCGGACGGTCTCAAGCGGGCCGGCCTGCCTGTCGAGGGAAACATCGGTATGGGCTGCGTCGTGCATGTTCTGCGGCCATTCGTCCATGTCCTTGGGATAATTTTTTGTGGCCTTGAGCCAGCCGCCGGCGACGGTCTCAACTTTTTCCATGCCGGCCTTTGAAAGTTCATCTTTGAGCGAGGCATCCTTGACACCGCCCAGCAGCAGCACGCCGTAAGGCGCGACGCAGCGGGCCATCTCCGCGACGGTCAATCCACGCTGAATCGCCTGGGGCGCGTCGGGCACGACCAGGGCGTTGATTATGTTGTCGGAATATGGCAGGCCTGAGGTGCCGGCGACATCGACGCTGACCTTGCCGGCCAGCCGCCGCGACTGGATCGTCGTCCTCGCATCCGAAACGGCCTTTGCGTCAGCCAACAGGCCGTGGACCAGAAACTTGCCGTTCAGGTGCAGTTGACAGGCCAGCGCCGCTTCGCCGCCGATCTGAACGCACAGCCCGCCCCGGACATCATCTTTTCCGAGAAAGTCGGGCAGCCCCTGCGCCTCCTGTCCGCGAACCGGCGTTAAGGAAAGCAGAAGGACAACCACGAAAACAGCTCCAGCCGTAATACGAGCATGTGATGATATCAGCATATAATTTCTTTATCAGACGACGGCCATTAACGTGGAGCGGAGGCCGGCACGCTTGACGGCACAGGAGAGCCTGACGCGGGCAAGGCCGGGGCCGTCAGCGTGTAAACGCATATATTCCTCATCATGTCAAAGGCGCTTTCAGGTTCATACCCGTCCATGCCGAGGGTCGAGTATCCGACCTGGCCGCCGGTCAGGTCCTCGGCGCTGAAGATCACTTTCGGCCGGTCGCCTGCCAGCACGGCCAGC
>JACRIL010000041.1 GCA_016235825.1 Planctomycetota bacterium | reverse complement strand
CGAGACGCAGAACCGCAATCGGCGCGCACGGCAGTCCCACGTGAAAGCCAAACTCAGGCGGTTACGCAGACTTGGCGTCAAGTTGTATAAGCTGCGATGCTGCATCATGCCAGAGGAAGTTTCGTTGTAGTGTTAAACAGGCAGAAAGATGTGAATACGAGCCTGCAGTAATGTGCCGTGAGTCAGACTGTTGTGGCGGAAAGGCATCTGCCCGCGGCGATTTTGAGCGCCTCGGCCAGGCAGTTGGGGTCTGGACATTCCCGGCTGGCGAGGTGAACGATCCTATCGGCCAGGTCGGAAGGATCGGGCCTGGAGCGGAAGCGGGGCAGTGGAGCCCTCGGCAGGTTGTCCTGGCTGAAAATTCCCGACCGGCAAAGCGGCGAACCCGCCGGCAGGCCGGCGTTCAGGCTGCGGATAAGCTCGGCAGCCTGCTGGGGGCTTGCGGGGGCGATAAACATCTCGGACGGAACCTGGCCTCGCCATCCATCAATCACGAGGCGCTTCGCCGGGGTCGGGGAAATTTCCAGATAGCGGTCCGCAGGCAATGTGGCGAGGGCATCTTGCCCGCGCATTTTGTCAGTTTTTCTTCGGCTTTCCGCAGGCTCACCCGCCTCGGCGGTTTGGGCGGATGCGGCCATCTCATCTTGCGGCTCTTCCGCCGCCGGTGCGGTCTCGCGTTGAACTTGGGCCTGTGCCAGAACCCGGCCCGCGGCCTTGTGGGGCAATAGCGTAGCCGGGCCGCACCCTTCGTCGTATTCAAATTCCACGGACTCGAATTCGGAGCGGGCCTTTTTGAGGCGGATGCTCAGCACCCAGACGAGTGCGGAGATGAAGATTTCCCCCGCGGATTTACAGATCTCCGGCAGGCGTTCCCATGTCCCGCCGGCAACGACGGCCAGCGTGTAAGGGATGAGCAGCCAGAGTATCGGCCCGCCGATTCCGCCTGGGATCAGGCCGACCAGGTCCAGCATGCAGAAAAGCCCCCATGCCGCCGCCAGCACCGAGATTGTGATTGCCGCCCTGCGCATCGCCACATTCCTTTGCGAAATCGCGAAAAACCCGCCTTGAAAGCCGGCAAATCCGGCCTGTCCGTAAAAATCGAGGCGCATAAAGGCTATCGACCTGATTTTCCGGCGGCTTGAAGCAAATTTGACGCCGGCGGTCGGCAGGCGGCCTTGAAAGCCGGCCGCAAACGCGGCACAATTCACATTATGACCGACTCAATCGCTATCGGCACCGCATATACGGCCGGCGCCGCCGACCCGGGGCCGTATCTGCGGCACATTGCCCGCGCGGGATTCAAACACATTCACTGGAGCTTTCACTGCTTCGGGGATTTTCTTTACGGTCGGGCGGAGTTGGACTACATAGCGAAGTTGCTGGCGGAGCTGCACCTGTCGGTCAACGACCTGCACGGCTCCGACGGGCAGGAAAAGTTGTGGGGTTCGCCCGTCGAATATCAGCGGCGAGCGGGCGTGGAACTCGTCAGGAACCGGATAGACATGGCCCAGAGGCTCGGCTGCGACGTGGTTGTCATGCACGCCCCGCACGAGCCGGAGACTTCGCCGGATCGCGAGGCGTACTGGTTGAGTTTCCGCCGCAGCCTCGACGAGCTGCAACATTATGCTGCCGGCCGCGGCGTGCGGATCGCGATAGAAAACATGCCCAATCCAAGATATCCCGACTTCATCGGGCGGCTCTTTGAAATGTATCCGCCGGAATTCATGGGCCTGTGCTACGACACCGGGCACGGTAATTTTCTGCACAAGCATTTTCTGGAGGCGACTGTCCCTCCGCCTGCGCCCAACGGGCTGGATGTCCTGGAACGCTACAAGGACCGCCTGATCGCGGTGCATCTCCACGACAACGACGGCCTGGCCGACCTGCACAGGCTCCCCTTTTCCGGCACGGTGGACTGGGAGGCCGTCGCCCGCCTCATCGCCGTCAGCGGATATGCAAAGCAGATAATGACGCTGGAGGTGAGCATGAAGTTCAACGGCATCGCGGATGAAGACGAGTTTCTGCAGGCCGCCGCTCTCGCGGGCGAAAAATTCGCGGACATGGTACGGAAGGTCATGATCGGATGATAGGAGAAACCGCCTTCCGGCTTCGCCAACTTGTCGCGGCGAAACGAAGTGGAGCCGGAAGGCTACGCCGGACAAGTCGGCGGGAAAAGACTCAGACAAGGGTCTCTGCGGGCATATGTTTTGCGATTTTGCCGAAATAATTGTCGCAAATGCACGTTTCAGTTATTATAAGTTTGCACGAAGCGGCAGAAAGGAAGCGTGATGGAGATGATTGCTAAAAATAACAACACGTCGTTGCGTCCGAGGATGGACAGCCACTGAAGTTTCTTTCTCATCTGCACCCATCCTTACCTTCGGGCGACAATTTTCCTGACTTCATTAAGGCACTCTAACAAAACCTCTGAATCTTGCACCAGCAGATCAGAATGCAGCCGATGATGAGGAATGCTTGATGAATATCGTCCCGTTTTTCATAACGCACCCGCAGCCTGCGGCAGAAGAACAGCCAACTGTGCGT
>JACRIL010000046.1 GCA_016235825.1 Planctomycetota bacterium | reverse complement strand
GCGTTTGAGTACGGCCACGGTAATCAGCACGCCGATGACCCAATCGTCGAAGTCGGGCGGTCGGCCTGGCCCCGTGCGGGGGCACTGGGTTTGAGCGGCTCGACATAGCGGAATCGCCATATGCACCAGTTGGGCCAGGCTCGTGCCGTCCGTGGCACGTGCAGGAATAGCTTGGACCTCCTTTCATTTATGCATTCACATACATAACCGTCGGAGGTCCTTGTATTTATAGATGAGGAATTATCGGACAGCCTCAACGAGTTGCACGCCCTACTCAAGCGTCATACGGACAGGGTGTCGCTCCTGTTTCCGCCGGCGCCTTTTCTGGTTTCCTTGTCGGCCATCATCGTTATTCTGGATCGCTGGAGAATCTCGTCGATCGAGCATGGGTGGGCCGGGTCGTACTCGATGGAGCCGACGCTGACCGACAACTGATAATGTCTGTTCGGCTTGGCGTTGAGGCCTTTTATGACCTCGTCCATGCGTTCGGCGACGCTCTTGCCGGCGTCGGAGGTGGTCTCGATGGCCAGGGCGACGAAATCGTCCTCGCCTATCCTTGCGACGATGTCGGAGTTGCGGAACGTGGCCCGCATGACGTCGGCCGCCTCGGCCAGGGCCTTGTCGCCCTCCTGGAAGCCGTGCTCGTCGTTGATGGCCTTGAGGCCGTTGATGTCCATGTAGGTCATGAGCATCTTGCGTTTCGTGCGGTTGGCGACCTTGAGCTGGTGCGTCGAAAGCGCCAAAAACGCCCGGCGGTTGCTCAGCCCGGTCCGCGGGTCGGTCAGCGACAGCAGCCGCAGTTCTTCCTCGGCCCGCTTGCGGTCGGTTATGTCCTCGAGCGTCGAGCGGATGCCCATTATGTGGCCGTCCTTGTCGCGGAGGATGCGGTCCTCGATCAGGACGGGAATCAGCGAGCCGTTCTTGCGGCGGAACGTCCGCTCGAAGGCCCTGCCGGCGGGTATCGCCCCGGCCAGCTTTGCCAGCAGCGCCTTGTGCGAAATATCTTCTTCGACAAAGTCCCAGATCGGCTTGCCGATCATTTCCTCGGCCGTGTAGCCCAGCATGTCCAGTTCGGTCTTGTTGACCCTGACGACGAGACCCTCGGTGTTGATCTCGTGATAGCCGACGGGGGCATCGTCGAACAACTGCCTGAATCTTACCTCGCTCTCCCGGACGGTTTCCTCGGCCTGCCTGCGGGCCGTGATGTCCCTGCCTATCCCAACCAGTCCGATGACCTTGCCCCGACTGTCGCGAAGCGGAACCTTGGTCGTGGAAAACCAGAGGGTATGGCCGTCCTTGCTTACGACCTGCTCCTCCTTGTCGAGCATCGGCTGGTTGGAGGTCATTATCCGCTGCTCGTCGGCGTAATACTGTGCGGCCTTGTCTTTCGGATGGAAATCAAAATCGGTCTTGCCTATGAGATTTTCCGGCGTGGTGCCCATCGTCGCCGCCACGGCGTGGTTGGCCAGTATGAAACGGCTTTCAGCGTCTTTCACAAAAATGGAGTCTGGAATATTGTCGATGAGCGTCCGCAGCAGGTTCCGCTCTTTTCCGAGGGCCTCCTCGGCCAGCTTTGCCTGCGTGATGTCGCGCGAGACGCCGAATGTGCCTATCATCTTCCCGTCGTGGTCGCGAAGGGGCATCTTGGTCGTGCTCACCCACGTGTGCCTGCCGCTGGCCCAGATTTCCTCCTCCATCTTCCCGACAATCGGTTTGCCGGTTTTCATTATTTCCTGCTCGTCGGCGAGGGCCTGCGGCGCGTGTTCGCCCACGAAGAGGTCGGAATCGCTCTTGCCGACCATTTCGGCCGGGTCTTTCAGGCCGTTCCGCTCGGCCATCGCGCGGTTCACACGCAGGAATTTCGATTGGGCGTCCTTGAAGTAAATCAGGTCGCTGATGTTGTCCATCAGGACCTTCAGAAGATACTGCTCTTTCTGAAGCGCGGCCTCCGCCCGCCTGCGCTGAATGATGTGGCGAACGGTCCTTGCTAACAGCAGGGCGTTGGTCTTGTAGCGGATCAGGTAGTCCAGGGCGCCGCATTCCATCGCCTGGAGCACGACCGCGTCGTCTTCCTGGTCGGTTATGACGATGATGGGCAGTTCCGGAGCGGCCTGATTCATGGTCTTGACGACGGCGGAGCCTTTTGCGCTGTCGGCGCCCATATCGACCACGATGATATGCGGACTCTGCCGCGACTTTACGATCTCGCAGGCATGCGGGGCGTCGCGTGCGATGGTTACCGTGTATCCCGCCGAAGACGGTTCCTGCTTGATCAGGCCAGCCAGTTCCTCGCTCTGCTTGAGGTTGTCCGCAACAATCAGGATATGCAAGTTCTTTTCCATAAGTCGCCTTCTCCAGCCGACGGCAGGCTGTTTTTTGGCCAAGCCCGAAAATCCGGTTACGGCATCGGACAGGCTTCAATCCCGCCCGGGTCGGCCTGGCCTTGCCGGGCTGGAAACACAGATTCTAATTTAGCGAAAGCATTTTTTCAATCCCGTCGGTCGCGAATTTGAAGGTTTCTTCAGCCGGCGGATTTCAGCCGAATCGCATTCCAACCCGCGTAGGCCGATCTAGTCCAGCCCGCCTTTGAGCGGGATTTTGCGTTTTTTCGACGGTTTTTGCCCGTCTGACGGCGGCGCGTCGGGCCGCGTTTCTCCGGCGGCCTGGTCTGCGTTCTGCATAGCGACGGCTTCCGCAGCCTGCTTGACAGAAAGCGACATCCGCCTTGCCTCCTCATCGACCGTGAGCACCTTGGCCTGGACGGTCTGCCCGACCCGAACCGCGTCGGAAGCGCCCCGCACCCGCTGATGCGAAAGTTCGCTGATGTGAACCAGGCCCTCGACGCCGGGCGAGACTTCGACGAACGCGCCGAAATCGGCCAGCCGCGTAACCCGCCCCTCGACGAGGCCGCCCTGCGGCCATCGGGCCGAGGCGCCCATCCACGGATCGGCGCCGACCCGTTTGATCGACAGGCTGATCCGCTTTGCGGGCCGGTCGATCTTCAGGACGCGGACCTTCAGCATGTCGCCCGCCGCCAGCACTTCTCACGGATGGCCTATCCGCCGCTCGAAGCTAATCTCGCTGATCGGAACAAGCCCCTCGACTCCCGGCACAAGCTCGACAAACGCGCCGAAATCCATCAGTTTTGTGACGCGGCCTGCCTGAACCGTGTCGGCCGGAAAATTCACCTCGACGGTGTCCCACGGATCGGGCATGACCTGCTTGAGGCCAAGCGAGACCTTGCGGGTCTGCCGGTCGATCTTGAGTATCTTAACCTGCAACTGCTGGCCTTCGGTTGCCACGGTCCTGGGGTCTTCCACGCGGCTGTGGGCCATGTCGCCAACGTGCAGCAGGCCGTCGATGCCGCCTATGTCCACGAAGGCGCCGTAAGGCATGATGTTCCGCACCACGCCAGGCACGACCATCCCTTCCTGGAGATTTTCCCAAGCCTTTTCCCTCGCCGCGGCGGCCTCAAGCTCCAGCAGGGCGCGGCGCGAGACGATAACGTTATTATTTTCCTCGTCCAGTTCGATGACCTGGCAGCGGATGCGGCGGTTGACGTACTGGGCGATGTCCTCCACGCGGAACATCTCGATCTGGCTGATCGGCATGAACGCCCGGATGCCCGACAGGTCCATCTCCAGCCCGCCCTTGTTGTGGCCGGCAACCTTGCCCTCGACGATCTGCCCTTCTTCGAGGCTGCCCCAGTCGGCGGCCAGGACCGCGCCCACCTTCGACAAAATCAGACAGCCGTCGGCCCGGTCGTATCCTTCAATGGTAACCTCGACGGTGTCGCCGGCCCTGGGAACGCCCTGGCCCTCGAACTGGAGGAGCGGCAGGACGCCCTGGCTCTTGCCGCCCATGTCCACGAGCACGTCGTCGCCGTCGACGTCGATGACCGTCCCGGTCTTGACGCCTTTGCCGGCCGAGCCGGTTGCGGGCTTGTCTTCCGCGTCGATGAGTTCCTCAATGCTCTTGCCGCCCAGGGCATCCTCGATCTCGCGGTCGAGGTCGCTTTCAAACTCCGTCTTCGGCATGAACTTGTTCAGGTTCCTGTTGCTGTACTTGTCGCTTTGCATGATGTATCCTTAAATTAATCAGGTGCGGCCCGATCTTGTCCCGCGGGCCGGCGGCGGAATTATAATGCCGCCTCGCCTGAAACAAAAGACTCTTGAAAAAGTGTTTGTTCATTTGATTGTAGGGTCGCGGCGGCTGGCAATTGGCATTTTACGGATCAAAATACATAAAAATATCACACGGGGATAGTAATGTTTATAACTCGCTATCTGCAAATCAATTAAGCTCATTTCCAGCCGCAGGCCGACTCGCCGGTTTTAGCGAAATTTCCAGTCGTAACCAATTGCAACAAAAGATATTATGGCAATTATCCTGATTTGTGAGTCCTCGGAGGGCTGCCTGGCAATATATTTTGTTATACGAAGGCCGATTTTGTTTTGCATGGCCGGTATCAGAACGTAAACTGTTCCCCAACAGGAGAATAAGACAGTTCGTTTTTGGGCAGGAAGAAGGAGCGTCCTGTAAAGGGCAGGTTGTCAGCGATGGCCAGCGTAACATTTGACGACAAAAGTTTGATGATAGACGGCAATCGCCTCTGGCTGGTGAGCGGCGAGATGCACTATTTCCGCATTCCGTCGGAACTCTGGCGGGACAGGCTGCTCAAGGCCAGGCGCGCGGGCCTCAACTGCATCAGCACATATGTGGCCTGGAATTTTCACGAGCCTGTCGAGGGGCATTGGGAAATGACCGGCGACAAGGATGTTGCGAAGTTCGTCGAGCTTGCCGGCGAACTGGGCTTGTATGTTATTCTGCGGCCCGGCCCGTACATCTGCGCCGAGTGGGATTTCGGCGGCCTGCCCGGCTGGCTGACGACCAAGTCTGGCATCAGCCATCGCAGCGCCAACGCCGCGTTCACACACTACTACGACAAGTATTTCCGCCAGGTGCTGCCGAAGCTGGCCGAGCTTCAGGCGACCCACAGCGGAAAGATCATCCTGATCCAGAATGAGAACGAGTATCTTCCGACCGGCATGCCTGACAGGCTGAATTACCTGGGCTTCATCAGCCAGCTTTTCCGCAGGTCGGGCTTTGACATACCGATCATAACGTGCAACCATCTTTCCCAGCCGCCGGCGCCCGACAGCATCGAATGCGTCAACGCGCACGATCAGGCCGGCTCGCAGTTCAAGCGGCTCGCCGCCATCGGCCAGAAGGCCCCGCGGCTGGTTACCGACTTTTACACCGGCTGGTTCGACGCCTGGGGCAACAAGGACCACAGCCGCAGGCCCGCCGGCCAGACCGCGAGGCTGGCGATGGAGATTCTCGGCGCCGGTGCACAGTACAACTATTATATGTGGCACGGCGGGACGAATTTCGGCTTCTGGGGCGCAAGACTCAACGAGAGCGGCTACCAGACGACCAGCTACGACTTTGACGCGCCCGTCGCCGAGGGCGGGACTCTGACGGAAAAATATTATCTCACGCGGCTGGTGAACGTTCTGGCCGACACGATGGGAAAATATTTCGCGTCGTGCGGGCCTGTCGGACCCATGGCTGAGCCGTGCGGCGGCGTGCGGGTGAACACCCTTGCCGGCAGCCTCGGCAGGTGGGCGATCGTTACCCGCGGCGAAAAGTCCGACGTGCAGGCGATGGACGTTTCGCTGCCGAACGGCCGGGTCGTCAACGTCTCGCTCCATCCGTTCGGCGCCGCGGCGATACCGGTCGGCCTGCAACTGCTGCCCGGCAGAACAATCGACTATTCCAACCTCACCCCGCTGGGGTTCTTCGGCGGAAGGATGCTGGTTTTTCACGGCCCGGCCGGCTGGGGGGCCAAAGTGAGCGTCAACGGCAGGGAACTCGCCGCCGTCGTGCCGCAGGGCGAAATGCCGGCCATCTGCGAACACGAGACCCTGCGGATCGTCTTTGTCTCCAGCGAGACGGCGATGCGGACCTGGTTCGTCGACGGCCACCTGCTGATTGGCCCGGACTTTGTCGGCGAGAGGCAGGACGACGCGGTTTTTTGCGACGACCGCAAGCAGTACGCGGCCCTGCCGCTGGAAGGTCCGCTGGTGCATCGCAAGATCAAAACCGGCCCGGCCGCCCGGCAGGCCAATCCGGCGATTGGAAGCTGGAAGCGGCTGGCCGTCTGCCCGGAACTGTTCGACGACAAGCTCGAATGGATCAGGATCGACAAGCCCAAAGACGTTGACAGGCTCGGCGCGCATTACGGGTATGTCTGGTACCGGCTGGAGACCAACGAGCCGGCGGCGGTAAAACGCAACCTGTTCCTGCCGGAGTTCGAGGACCGGGCCATGCTGTACCTCAACGGCAAGCGGCTGGATTTATGGGGAAGGGGCGCCGGCGCGGTTCGCCAGCCGATAGCGGCCGCTTTCGCAAAAGGCAAAAACACGCTGATGATCTTCGCCGACAACCTCGGC
Organism: Planctomycetota bacterium; assembly: GCA_016235825.1. Classification (GTDB taxonomy): domain Bacteria; phylum Planctomycetota; class Phycisphaerae; order SM23-33; family SM23-33; genus JACRIL01. The sequence goes on along the minus strand of JACRIL010000046.1, from coordinate 2,096 downwards.
CGGCCTACCGTCGGCCCGAAGTTCGGCGAGACCAAAGGGCTGGCCGGGCCGGTTTATCACGCCAGGCCGATGACGATCAGGATGTCAAAGCCCGTCGCGACCTCCGCCGTCCCGCGAAAACTGGTTCCGCGGCACCTGACGCACCTGGCCGACATGCTCGAAAGCAGCCCGGCGTTTTCGATCAAGGCGGAGTTCACGCTCGGCAAGGTCGCGCCGGTGCACCTGGCATTCAAGGACATAAAACATTCGATCTGCGTCTTCTGCAACGACCGGCAGGCGGGGTTCTTCAGCGATCACTGGCAGAAGGCCGCATGGGGCGACGTTACGCTTTCCACCGAGTTGAAGAAGGGCAAGAACGTCCTGACATTTATTTTGTGGGGCCAGCCGGACGAAAACGCCCTAGCCGGCATGGCCGCACACGAGATGACCGAGCCGCTGGCCGGCACGTGGCATTACCGCAAGTGGACCACGCCGACCGCCGTCGGCAGGCAGGTCGGAAAAGACGCCCCGGTCTGGTATTCGGCGACCTTCAAATATTCCCCCAGGCGCGACCCGCTCTTCGTGCGGCCTCTGGGCTGCCTCAAGGGCCAGCTCTACCTCAACGGCCACAACCTCGGCCGCTTCTGGAACGTCGGGCCCCAGCAGCTTTACTACCTGCCCGAATGTTGGCTCAAGGAAGAGAACGAACTGCTCATCTTCGACGAACTCGGCCGCCTCCCCGTCGGCACAAGACTCGAATTCTGCCCAAACGGACCTTATTCGCCGAAATAGCGGAAGATCGGACTTTCCCTTATCTGTTCGGACCTTGACGTTAAGGGAATGATTTGATATGTCAGACAGTGTTCTTTGAGACTTTGAGACGGTCATCGGTGAAGTGGTATGACATTAACACAACACAGCGTGTAGAACGGATTTTACATGGAAGATCGCCAAGGCGTTTTGCCCCTTATTCAATCGGAAGACTCAATCCCTCGCGTGGCGGATAAACTCGTTGCATCTGCCAGGTATCTTATGCAACATGCCAGTACCGAGGAGGATATCCGAATCGGTTTTGAGAAAACCCTCGAACCTTTGAAGTCCGACCTTGGCATAACTTCCAACGTTCAATACGAGAAAACCGTACGGATTGGAAGCAACAAAACAATCTATTCTTCCGGCCGTTCTGACGCGATCCATGGCCAGGTCATCATCGAATATGAAGCTCCGTCCGCTTTTGAATCAGCGGGGGCGGTGGATCACGCTTTCGACCAACTCGTGGAATACATAAGCGGTGAAGCCGAGGCGAGAAAAGACGCCCTGTTTCTCCTCGACCCCAAGCTCGTCGGCGTGGGCTTTGACGGCGAGAAAATGTTTTTCGTCAAGTATTGCGGGGACAAATTAAAGCCCAAGGTGAGTCTGGAAAAGACGGATTTTACAAGGTTAGGTCCCTATACATTTGACCAACAGTCCGCAAGAACGCTGCTGACTTACCTGCGCGCCCTTTCCCGCCGGCTTCTTACGGCGCACGATCTGGCCGATGTGTTTGGCCCGGAAGGGAAATTAGCCCGCGAAGCGGTATCCGCGTTATGCGATGCCCTGGATAATTGGGCCGAGGGGCCAAGGGCGGGAGTGCTGTTCAGGGAATGGCAAAGGCTTTTTGGAATCGTTTATGGCGAGCATTTCGTGGGGAATCCCGCCAAGCCGGCGGAGACTCTGGCCAGAACCTATCGGTTCGAGGGAAAGGCGGATTTTCAGAAACTGCTTTTTTCCGTTCACACATATTTTGTTTTTTTGATGAAACTTATCGCCGCCGAACTGCTTTCTCTGTCTGAAAACTCGTTCAAGTCGTCCTTTTCCGACGACTTGGCGCATGCCGACCGCCAAACGCTCATCGGTAAACTGACGGACATAGAAAACGGCGGCGTCTATGCCAGAAGAAGGATAACCAACTTTCTTGAGGGCGATTTCTTCCGATGGTACATCGACGCCTTTTCACCGAGAGTCGAGGAATCGATTCGGGAAATAGCCAGGGCGATTGCGGAGTTTGAGCCGGGCACCGCGGCAATCGCGCCGGAAACCCACAGAGACTTGTTGAAGAAATTATATCAATATCTTGT
>JACRIL010000045.1 GCA_016235825.1 Planctomycetota bacterium | reverse complement strand
CGTCCGGAAACATCTCCACGAACTCGCGATATGTTTGCGGATAATCCTGTCCAGCGACCAGCACCTGCGTAGTAGTTTTGTCGGTCGATGCTTCCACCACCATATATTAGGGCAGGGGGAGCTAACCGTCTACCCCCCTTTGTTCATCTCCTCCGACGGCTTGCCCTCCTCGATGAATTTGCGGTTGATCCAGCCGTAGCCGGCGCCTGTCTCGCCCGACAGGGTGCTGGTCATAACCCTGCCCTGCCAGGCCGGCGCGACGGCGATCCTGGCGTCGCCCTGGACGGCAAGCTCGATTATGCGGGTGTGTTTCCGCAGAAACGCGACATCGTCCATGTACGTCTGTTCGTTCGCCATTCGTGAAACCTTTCGGGGAAATTTTTCAACACGAACCCGGCCGGTGAGCGGAATATCGGATGCGCCAGGCGGCCTGAAAATCGCACGCATCCGCCGAACATCCCGCCGCGCCCGTTCCGCCCGGCATGTAAAACAGGTAGCATAAATGCCCCGGACAAGCAAGAGCGACGACGCCGGACAAATCCCCGCGTGAACCACCCCGATTGCATTGAGTCGCCAAGTCGCCATGGCGTGCAACTTGTCGCATGCGGGAAATTGATATATACTCAAACTATGCCCAAATACCGGGTCCAGATTGACGCCAGAAATTTTCTCGTGGACATGGACGGCAAGGTCGCCAAGCATGGATTTATCACCTTTCGGTTCGTCGAGGCGGATGATCCTGATGCCGCGGAAAACGCCGCGGTGCAACAGCTTCGGGATGACCAGGAACTTCGCGTCTTGGTCAGGAACGACAAGCATGATCCCCCGATGATGGATGTGATTGAAATCCTGGAAAGAGATTCGTTTGACGGCATCGGCACTCAACCGGGCCGTATCTGGTACGAGATGAATCCAAAAAGATGGTGGCAGTTCTGGCGCCGATGACTGAAACGTTCAAAGCCGACAAGATTAAAACATGCAAATATTCTATAGAGATACCTTTCCGCGGCAGGCGGGCCTTCACGGCTGTATCGGCTGGCGAGGCAGTGCCGGCTGAAAGCGGACGTTCTCGTCGTAGTGGTAGCGTTTCTTGACCGCGTCGGTCCACTTTGCGCCGTCGGCCTTATACCAATCCCAGACTTGCCATGCTCCGGCCACGTCGTTGTTCATGTTCACCAGCAGCGTCATGCACTCGATGTAGTGGCCTGGCTCGGGGTATGCCCCGTCCTCGCGGAGGGCCTTGAGCATCTCGACGTATATCTTCGCGTCGCGGCGGTAGAAGTTTCCTTTCATCCGCCCGGTCCGAAGGGCGTTGATCTGGTTCTTGTTCGGTCCCATGCCCAGGGCCGTTTCCCAGACGGTGTCGGCCTCGGCGGGATCCATGGTCCATTCCAGAAGGTTCGTCGAGGCCCCGACGACCTGCCCCAATCGGGTGCTCTTCTGGTCGGGCGTGTTGGCTGGAAGGGCCAGGGCCTGCTGGCGCTTCTGGCGGGCGTCCTGCGCGATCTTCTCCCAATCGGCCGCGAACTCCTCCGCGGCGCCCTGGTATTCCATCGGCGCCGTTTGGCTGACTCGCCTGCCGGAGGCGAAGACAGCCGTCAGTTCCAGGTTGTCCGGCAGGGCCTTGGGCAGACGCGGGGGAGCCTGGAACGTCTCGAAGGACAGTTCCGGCCGCATCCCGAACTTGAGCACGCCTTGCACGTTCGAGCCGTACAGATATCGCGTCTGCGAACCCAGTTTGGCCACAATGAGGTACGGCTCGCCAAAGACGCCGATCCCCCAATCGCCCTCTTTCGCCGGTGGGGCCAGCAAAATCTTCCCCATGACCGGGCCGTTGCGGAATCGCCTCTGCCATGCGACGGAGAACTTGGGTTGTTGCCCGCCCTCCAGAGGCACCTCCATCCCGTCGGCGGCCCGCTCGTAGTCCTTCCAGCCGCCCAATGTAACGCATGCCGCAGTCCGCGGGTCCTGGTCCAGAGGCATGACCGCCTGGGTGCCGGGAGGCCGGGACTCGGCGTCCACCAACAACTTGTGCAAGTCGCCGCCGGCCCGCAGCAGGTCCTGTCCGGCCTGGCCGCGCCACGTTCGGCCGTCGTCGGCGGATTCCAGGCGCAGCGGCTGCCCGTTGAGCCTCGCCAGCGGCTTGCCGGCCCGGGCCGCAACCGGCTGGGAGAACGTCAGCGTCAGTTCCGCCGGGCCGTTCTCGGCCTTGACGCCAGTCTGGAGAGGGGTGCTCGGCTCCCGCCGCTCCAGCAGGCCGGTGGGAGAGCGGACCGGCTGCCAGAGTTTCCGCAGCACGGGCTGGCCCTTCTGGGAAACGGCCGCCTCGCGAAGGATCGGCGGATTGGCCGCCGCCACGCGGAGGGGGAAGGCCTTGGCCGGCTGCTCGATGTCGACCCGGGTGAGGGCCAGGAAGGCCGGCAGGACCGCCTTGTCCATCTGGGGAATCCGCAGCACGTGGCTTTGGGAGGCGGCGTCGTACTGGGCGGGGTAGACGATCCACCGGTCCGCATGACGGGCCATTCCCTGGAGGATCAATTCCTGCGGGCCGCCCGGCACCGCGACGGCAAGGTCCGTGTCCTCCGGCAACTGAGGGGGACGGGGGATGCGGAAATATCGCGTGCCCATGCCAGCCACCGCCCCGTCCTTGCGCCGGGCGGGGGCCTCCGCCGCGTCGAACGGCAGCAGCAGCGACGCGCTGTCCGGATCGGCGAAGGCGTGGGCGTAGTGCTTCGCCCACAACGGCCCCAGGTCAGTGTACCGCGCCCGGCGAAGCAGGTTCGCGTCGGCCAACTGGCACTCCGGCGGCGCGTATTCCAGCAGCAGCGCGCCGGCCGCGAAGCGGGCCAGATATCCGCGGAACTCCTCCGGCCCGCGCCGGTTCAGCGTGTCGATCACCGCCTTCATGCCGTTGCCGCCGGGCACGCGGGCGGCCTCCGCCCAGATCTGGCGGACCACGTCGGTGCCGTCGGGATGATGCCTGGCCACGAAGCGGAAGAACACGCTGCCGCCGTAAGGCCGGCCCGTCTGCAAGTTCATACCGTTGGTTGGATAGTGCATCGGGTAATAGGGAAAGCGAAGGAACAGGGCCTCCTGCACCAGGCTGTAGTGCAGGTCGGGGTAGACCAGGCTCTCGGCGAAACGGGCGGTGGACTCGACCAGCCACCCGTCCTCCTGCGGGTCGTAGGCGAACTGGACGGCGTGGAACAGTTCGTGGCAGGTAGTCGCTGGCATCAGAAGCTTGTCCTTGTTGAAGGAGTAGGTCCCGTGCCTCCGGAAAGAGCGGAGGTTGAGGTTCACGATCCCGTCCGCCCGCCGCACAAAGCCGTGGGCGGGCTTGTCGAAATACCGCAAGTCCACCTGGTGCCTGCCGTGGAGCTTCTGGCCGAAGGGGGGCTTGTACTGGTGCTGGTTGACATAGCGTTCGTAGGACAGTTCCAGCCACTCCTTGGTGCTCTCGATCAGTTTGCGCGTAACCTTGCCCGCCCCGACGTCCTCGTCCAGGTACGAGATGACGAAGTGCTGCGATTCGGTGAAATTGACGCCGGCCCTGGCCAGGTCCGGGCAGGTCCCAAGGGCAGCCAGAGCCGCCATCCACATCAGTCCGCGGATATTCATTGCAGTTCTTCCTTTCCCAGCACTTCAAGCACGCGGAGCGGCAGCTTTCCGCGATTTGTCAGCGACAGCTTGGTCGTGAAGCCGACCCGGCCGTGGTCGCGCCCCGGCCGGATGACCTCCGGCACGTCGGCCGGCGCCGGCTTGTCGTCCCACTTCACCGCGTCCCGGCGGAGCGGCTTCTCGATCACCGCGACGGTCCGCGAATTGCTGACCAGCTCCGCCTCCTGCTCCGGGCGCAACACCTGCTCCCGGCCGCCCAGCCGGACTCGAACGGTCCCTTCCTCGGCGCCGGCCTCCAGGAGGATATGGCCGCCCGGGGGATCCAACAGGCGGATGTCCTCCATCGCCACGGGGAACGCCAGCGGGTTAGCCGACGGGTCAAACTCGTAGCGGTCCTGCTGTGGGCTGGCCGGCAAGGGGATGCGGGCCGGCAGATCGGCAAAAGCATAGAAAATCTGATCCTCGCCGGTCCGCCCGACGCCCTCGTAGCGAACATGATGTATGACCAGCAGGCGGCACTGCTTCAGCGGCGTCTTCGCCTCGCCCAGCACCAGGCCGAGATATCTCAACGCCTCGGCGTCGGTCTCGCCCGCCAGCGCCGAGTCCACCTCGACCGCGTCCTCCAGAAGCCGCAGCGGGGCCGCTTCCGCCGGGTCGTGTGTGGCCAGCGGCTCGCGGAACTGGTCGGTGTTGACCTCCAGCAGCTCCAGCACCATGATCTGCCTGTCGGGGTCCTGGCCGGCGCTGCCGTCGGACTGTGTCTGGGCATTGCCTCCACTGGGGGGCGTCGAGTCGCACTTGCACCCAGGCGTCCCGGTCGCCAGAACGACCGCAAACGCGCTTGCCAACAACGGCCGCAGTCCTCGTCGGGATGGTGTTGGAGCCATTATGTATGTTTCCTGTGTGTAGTCTGAACTATATCAGCCGGGTGGCATTCCTACTCGCGGTTTCCGCGGATGGGTGTATGGTCCGGGATTTCACAGATAACCCTGCCCACGACCGTCGCGGGCCTCTGATCAGCGATTGTCTCTCGTCTCCAACGCTCTTTCAATCTTATTCCCGACTCACAAGGTAATGGGTCAGTTACGGGGGATTGTGGTGCGGGCATCCTGCCTGCAACGTTAAGAATAAAAAACGCAGGCGGGACGCCCGCACCACAAGAGGGCCAAACATTGTTTGTTTCTCCCCCCCCCCCCCCCCGTAACTGACCCATTACACTCGCAAGCCGTCGTTGGCTGCCGTGGCGGCGCAGATTTAGGGTTTGTCAATCAGATTGCCTCGAAAACCGATTCTTGCCGCAAATTTCCTGAATACTCTTCAGTTCGGGAAAGATTTTTCACCTTTTTTCCGGATCGGCCTGCGGCACAATCCATTCCGCGCCGGTGCAGAGCGACTTTTCGGCGTCGCGGATGAGGTCCAGCGATATGCAGTGCCTGCCGCCCTCGAACGGCGTGGTCAGCCATGCGTTCAGGATGTCCAGCGCCTCCAGCACGCCGGTGATCTTTCCGCCCAGGCACAGGATGTTGGAGTCGTTATGGGCGCGGGTCATCTTGCCCATGTATGTGCTGGTGCACAGCGAGGCCCGCACGCACGCAAAGCGGTTTGCGATGATGCTCATGCCGATGCCGGTCGAGCAGATCAGTATGCCCCGCGAGGCCTTGCAGGCCGAGACGGCCCCGGCGACCAGCCCGGCGTATCGCGGATAGCGGACGATCTCCTCCGCGTTCGAGCCTACGTCGTGCGTCGCGATGCCCCGCTCGGCCAGATATTTCAGTATATCCAGCTTCAGGCCGTACCCGCCGTGATCGTTGCCTATCCAGATCGCGTCCTGTTTGTTCAAGTCTGGCATTTATTTTCACGCCTCGTTTATGGTTTAGTAATTGTTGTTTTGGCAAAAGTCTTCATTTTTGAACACTCGCCGGCCTTGTGGTTGGTTGTGATGAAGATTTTTGTTCCATCAGCGTTTCAGTGAGGCCATCAAGAAATTCCCTCATATCTCCTTTACGTTCAATAGAGTAATATAAATCTTTGAATTTCCGCTCTCTTTTCCAGGCTGATTGAAATGGTATCGGCAACATTGTGTAAGCCAACTCATTTTTCATTACATGTATGTTCTCGTCATATTTTGCGATAATGGTCTTTAAACTTGCGATCGTTTTATCCGACACTGCAAGTTTCGCCTCTCGAATTATGATAAGCTTCTTTTGTGTTTCATACTCTCCGTATGAGACATGGATTGCATCGGAAAGTATTTCGGCATACATCCCGATGAGATCGATGGAACATCCAGTCATCTGAGATGAAGCATCCATGAGTATCCGGATTATTTCAAGACATGCTGGCCGCGTTTCTGATTGCAAATCGTTAAATAAGGTATCATGAAGAGATTGTAGGACAAGCCACCGGAGCCTGTCATTATTAGTGGGTTCAGTTGCCACTGAAATCAGGGGTAAGCAAGATTGCGGATATCTTGTGACGAGTTTGGCGGCGGCGATAATTCCATATTCGGTAAGATAATTTCGATCCAGGTCATTTTTTGAGAGTATCTCTTGTATGGCTTTAAGCCTGTCGCCCGGCTTCATAAAATCGATATCCGATGCCTTCATCACTTCTTTGACAATGGGATCGTCAATGCTTTTAAGCGATCTTATGTCAACGATGATGTCATCTTTTATATCTGTAAATATCAACCATAAACTTCCCTTTTTAAAATTGAAACCCTCCCACATGAAACTGCCGTCATCGTCATCGCCTCGAGACGAAAACCCCACTTCCCTGATAAACAAATCGATCTTCTCGCCTTCTTTTATGCCTCTGATACCCTTGCGACAAAGGAAAGTTGCCTTGCCAGTCCAGCGATGGGCCATGGTTTCAGGATTCCTTACGCTCTTTATTTCGCTCACAAAAATCTTTGAGTACTTCAAAGATAGTAGGCCTAGTTTCGCATCTTTTTTGTCAATTGTATTTTCAGATACCAGGCATCCCGAGCAGGCGCAAACGTAAACCACCGCGATTATTGCCTGTAAAACGATTATGTTTCGTTGCATTGTATGGCTCCTATTGCTCAACGATAAAAGTCGTTATACCCATTTTAACGCCGAATTCGGCTATCCTTATTTCGCCCCTATTGGCTTTCATTCGGGTTATTGTACCCGACCCGACAGGAGACCGCTTTTTTTACTCATGCCATCTTACAGGGCTTTGTGGATAAAATGTTCCAGTTTTCCCAAGGCGTTGCCCTGGGTTGTCATATTTTGCCCTTTCAGGGCGAACAACCTATCGGTCGTTTTTCTATGCCTTGAATTGTCAATATTACAAATATCAGCCAAATCGTAAAGCCCCCAAGGGGCGTAATATGAAAGCCCGGGGCAACGCCCCGGGAAAATCACAACCACAACAGTCAAGCCCCGAAGGGGCGCAATAAAATTATCTTTGCATAGTCATCCCAAAACAGGCCTGGCAAAAAAAACAAACCAGACAATCCAAACTTGTAATATTGCAATACGATGTCGAAAATTCTTATTTCAGATTTCTTATCAGTTTAAAGTCGCCGGTTTTTGCGGCCTCGAGCACCGGGGCCATGTAATCATCGATCGTGGCGGCGGTCAAGGGGACGGGCATGTTCTTGAGCTTGCTTTCGAGCTTGGGATTTTTGGCGGCCGTCAGGGCGCGACTGACGTGGGCGTCGGTGAATCCGGCGACCTCTCGCAGCGTCGTCGGGAAGCCCAGCGCCTTCGAGTAATCGACCATCGCCTGTGCCAGCGCCAGCCCCAGGTCGCGGCCGGAGAGCTTCCGCCAGTCAGCCTTGGCCAGCCCGGCCCGCGAATAAATTTCCCCCACGCGGCGGAGGCGGTCCGGGATCGCCGGCGCGAAGAAAACGACGTAATACGGGTTCATCAGTGCGCAGGCCCGGCCGTGAGACAGGATATCCACCAGCGAGAAGCTGGCCAGGTGCGCCCCGCCGGTGCCGCCGATCATTATGGACTGTCCGCCCAGGTCGGTCCCCAAGCCCAGTGCCTCGCGGGCGGACAGGTCGTCCGGTTTTTTGCACGCCGCCGATACGTTATTTATTATCAGCTCGATTCCGGCCGTCGCCGCCTCCTCGACCGCCTGCCTGGCCGACGAAGGTATGCCCATGTAGACCTCCAGGCAGTGGCTCAGGCCGTCGAACGCCCCGTCGAGCGTGAAGTCCCGCGACATGGTCGTCGTGCCGGCGTAGTCGAAGAGGGCCTGCGGCGGGACGACGGCCTCGTCGATGATGAGCATCTTCTGCGAGGTGGACATGTCGGTTACGTTGGCGTATTTGGTCAGATGCGCGGCCGAGCTTGCGGCAAGCTGTACAGCCAGCATCGGCAGCAGTTTTCTGCCGGACTTGCCCAGCATCTGCGTAACCTGCCCCATGCCGAAGTAGTCGGTAAGATTCGGGTGCAGGTCGCCCAGCGTGCGGAACGCCTCGGCGGCCTTTGCGGCGTCGATCACGCTGCCGCCGCCGACGGCGACTATCAGATCGGGTTTGCGATCGGCGATCTGTCGGGCGATGCGAAAGACGTCCTCCAACGGGCTGTTGGGTTTGGCCCCTTCAATCAACTCGCCGACCAGCGCGACGCCGGCCTGAACGAGCGATTTTTTCACGGCCTCATGCAGCGGTTTTCCCCAATCCTTGCCGACGCCCGACGTAACGACCGCGGCCTTTTTCCCCAGCCGCGCCGCCCGGCCGCCCAACTGGCCGAAGCAATTCAGACCGAAGATGTACCGGTCCGCCTTGAACGCCCGCAGGCATTTGCGGGCCTTGTCGAAAAGTTCCGATTGTATCGCGGCCATTTAATTTCTCCTGCTTTTCATGGCCGGGACGGCCATGAAACTCACGGGCGGGACGCCCGTGCTACTTATTAACCGCGGCGGGCGCGATTGCGGGCGACTTCAAATGTCCGCCTCGCCATTTCCGAAATTTTCACCTTATCCAGATTCACAATCTGGGTCAGTATCGTGTCGTTGAGCGGGCCGGTCCAGTGTTTGGGTATCCCGGCCGTGCCGAGCGCGCAGCCCATTATAGACCCGGCCGTCGCCCCCGTGCAGTCGGTATCCACGCCGCACATGACGGCTATGCCGATAGTCTTCGAGAAATCGCCGCCGCCCTTGAGCAGGCCGATGAGCACGATCGCCGCGTTTGGCAGCGCGTGGTTGAATTCCTGCGTCTGCTGGCGATAGCGGCCTTGGATGTCCAGGTTCACCGCCTCCCACGACTGCTCTTTGCGGCACAGGTCGCCAGTGAGTTTGACGATCTCGGCGAACCTGCTTCGCGGCGGGACGTAGCCGGCAGCGGTGTCGATGGCCTTTTCCACGTCGCGGTGGGCCAGCACGTCGGCCAGAAGGACGGCGAAGAAGATGCCCGCGTAAATGCCGTTTCGCCTCTGCGAGGCAAAGGCGTCCTTGAACGCCCACCGGGCCGCCAGGGCCGGGTTGCCCGGCGCGCACCAGCCGTAAGGATCGCAGCGGATCATAGCGCCCAGCGACTGCCTGCGGGGATTGCCCGCCAGCGCGGTGAACGGCGCGTCCAGGCCGAACAGCCGGTTGATCGCCATCCTCTTGCCCGACGCCCAGAGGCACGCTATGGGCGTCTGAAATGCGACAAGTTCCGCCGCCTGGTTCGGCGTGAAGTCGCCGCCGTGCTGCTCCAGCACCATCAGGCTGGTGATTGAATAATGGATGTCGTCGTCGGAGGGCATGGCCGAGAACCTGCCCCGCAGCATGTCGTTGGTCCATGGCCTCTTCTCGAAATGCTCGATGCCGGACACCTGCCGGGGCGACAGGCCTTCGGGCAGCGGATTCATGTAATCCATCAGCGGCCAGGAACCCGCCGCCTGAATGACCGACTTCATTCTGTCCGGCCAGTGGATTCCCTCCAGCGGTTTGCCGAGCATGCAGCCGGCGCAGCGGCCCTGCCATGCGGCAAGCAACTGGTCGGCCAGGTCGGCGTCGCTGCCGCGATACGGCGCGTGCGAGACCGGGTCGGGAAAAGTCGAGATGATCATGTCCCAGTCGTCCGGCTCGACGCAGTCAAGACGCGGATTCAGCGGCCGGTCCCAAAGCTCCTGTTGAAAGGCCAGCAGCGAGTCGAACGAGCCCTTCGCGGCGATCGACTCCAACTGCCGCGTCAGGGCCGCCTCGTCGTGGCCGTCCTCGACCATCTGCGTTATGTCGGTCTTGATCTGCTCGACAATGACATTAAAAAGCGGGTGCATGTTGGCTCCTTGTCAGCATTTTATGAATCATTTTTAAGTTCCCAACCCAAAAATGTGATTGTGTATTGTTCAGAATGTTTTGCCGGACAGGTACACCCTGTCAGTCTGTCAGGGCGTTTGATAGTAGCTGCATCACGGAGCCACTTATTTGGCGTAGCTCTTCGTAGCATTGGCGAAGAAGGGGCGAAGCTGGAAGCACAGGGCGAGAAAATTGTTGCTCCAGATTCTGGGGATATTGCGGATTCTGCGCCGCCAAGTTCAAGGCCCGAAGGGCCGGAAGATAGTAGCCCCGGGTGCAGCGAGTCTGCCGCCAGGCGGACGAAGCGGAACCCGGGGTTTGGCATTTGACATGGTCCAAATTCCCGATCGCGCCACGGCAGATGAAACTGGATTTCGGAACACCACGGCCGATGATTTTCAACAAGACATTTATGATCCTTGGAGAAAAACAAAAACCATCTCTTGGCGAAGGCGGATAATTGTGTTTTTTCCCCCCACAAAGGATAAATATTTCGCCGGCGATCATTGGCTGGGGCGGATAAGAAATTTTGCCACATCTGCCAGTGGCGGGGCCGGGAATCTGGAAATTCGTTGGATGGACCAGTTTTCCCCGGGTTACGCCTCGTCCGCCTGACGGCGGGCTTCGTTTCACACGGGGCTACCGTCTGCCGGCTCTGCGAGCCTGCAAAT
>JACRIL010000043.1 GCA_016235825.1 Planctomycetota bacterium | reverse complement strand
CGGCACCTTTTTACAAGCTCCAGGTCGCCGTCGGCCTGCGGCCCGGGGGCGTCCTGACGCCTCCGGCCGGAGGATACTTCCTTTGCCGCAATATTTGACGCTCTATCCGCCATTTAGTTCCCGGAATTTAAATTATTTTTTTGGACTGGTCCCGGACCAGCCGTCTGACACGGCAAGTATAACATCTTTTTCGTCCCGCCGCACCTGGTTTTGGGGTGCATGGGATTTAGAGCCTATCCGGATAACTACAATGGCAGCTCATCGTAGTTATTCGGATAGGCTCTTAAACGCCCGGCGTCCCGCGAAGTCTCGAAAATATAACTCTATTTGGCCTAACTTCTTGCCTTTATGCGTGTCTGGATACATAATAGAACCTTGTTCCCGGCATGGAGAACATCTATGAACAAGGACCTCAAAAATCCAGGTTCGTCAAACCCCGCCCCGACACTGCTCGTATGGAGCCTGATAGGGATAGCTGTCGCCTCGGCAGGAGTGGGGGTGCTCAAGGCGTGCGAAGTGCTCTCGATGGCCCGGACGGCCGAGTACGGAATAATATGGAACGTCGGCCTGAATGCCGCCGCCTGGCTCATCTTCGGACTGGCAGCGGGGGGGCTGTTCTGGGCGATCGCATGGCTGCTGATGCAGAATTACAGGCTGATGGAAAACAACCGCCTGGCGACATCCCTGCTGGCGTGGGCGGAAAGAAATCCGTTTCCGGCCTCCGGCGGGCCGGCGGAAACGCCGTCCGGCGAGGCTTCCGCCGCCCGGCAGGCCGATAAAGAATCGCCCGCCGATAAAAACGAACCGGCAATCCCGCTGACCAGCGTCGATTCCTACATTCTGCGGGACATACGCGACCAGCTTGCCGAGATAAACGCCAATTTCCTGCTGACCGAGGATCAGCTCCACCTCAAGCGCAACAGGAGGCAGCTTGAACTGGCCGAGCAGTTGACGGCCCAGATCGAGCAGGCGATCGGCGTGCGCGATTTGATCCAGGCCGGGCAGCTTCTCGGCCGGCTGCGGGCCGAGGTGCCCGACGACGTGCGATACGCACAGTTGAAAGAAAAGATCGAGCAGACGCACAAGCAGGCCCAGGCCGACGAGATTCAGATCGCCACCCGCCGCGTCGAGGACCTGATGGCGGTGGGTTCGTTCGACAAGGCCCTGGCCTCGTCCGAAAAACTGGTCCTGCGGCATCCGTCGATTCGCGATGCGGCGGACCTGCTGGAGCGGGTGCGGCGCGAGGCGACCGCCTTCAGCGGCGAACAGCGCAAGCGGCTCTGCGGCGAGATAGAACGGCACGTAGAGGGCAGAAGGTGGCGCCAGGCGGTGGCGGCCGCACAGAGGCTTCTGCAGGCCTATCCCGACAGCGGCGAGGCGCAGCTCGTCAACGCGCAACTGCCGACGATGCAGGCCAACGCCCGCCTGGAAGACGTCCGCGAACTGCGGGACAAGATTCTGGACCTGATCGAGCGCCGGCGGTTCGCCGAAGCCGCCGCGATGGCCCGGGACCTTATCCGCCAGTATCACGACACCGGCGCGGCCGAGGAGTTCGCCAAACGTCTGCCCAAACTGGACGAACTGGCCCGCGGGCCGCAGCAGGTGGCTGTTAAATGAAGGAACGTTTTTCGTCCATAATCAGATCCCTGCTTTGCCGTCCGACATCACCCTTCAACGAACAGTCCGTCGTGGACACGGTCCGCCAATGGGCCGAAGGCTCCGGCGTGCTCTTCCGCTGGGACAAGGCGGGCAACGTGTTCCTGAGGCACAAGTCCGCCGGCGGCGGGGGACCAAAATGGTTTTTCACCGCACATCTGGACCACCCGGGCTTTACGGCCGTGAGGCAGACCGGGCGGATTCTCAAGGCGAGGTTCTGGGGCGGAGTTGCGCCGGAATATTTCAGGGGTTCGCAAGTGAGGTTCTTCTGGCCGGAAGGCCAGGCACGCGGCGAGATACGGTCGGTGTCGAAACGCAAGAAGGGATCGCATTTCGTGGATTGCCGGGTGAGGATGGCGGGCAACAGCAGGCTGAAAGTTCCGGCCGGGGCCGTCGGCATGTGGGACCTGCCGGCATGCAGAATTTCCGGACACAGGCTTGTCTCTCGCGGCTGCGACGACGTGGTCGGCTCGGCCGCCGCGATCTGCGCCCTGGATCAGATTATTTCCAGCGGCATAAAGGCCGACGTTACCGTCCTGCTGACGCGGGCCGAGGAAGCCGGCTTCGTGGGCGCGCTGGCAGCCTGTGAGAACCGCAGCATCCCGTCCGACGCCATGCTCGTGAGCATCGAGACATCCAAGGCCCAGCCGGCCGCAAGGCTCGGCGACGGCGTGGTCGTCCGCGTGGGCGACAAGGCGTGGACGTTCGACCCGACCCTGACGGCGCAAGTTACAGCCGTGGCCTCGCAGCTTGCCCAAAAGGACAAATCATTCCGTTTCGTCCGCCAGCTCATGCCCGGCGGCGTCTGCGAATCGACCTGCTTCTGCATCTTCGGATACACCGCCGCCGCGCTCTGCCTGCCTCTGGGCAACTATCACAACATGGGCACACGCAAAAAAATCGCCGCCGAGCGGATCGACCTGGGCGACTTCGAATGCCTCGTCAAGCTGCTGGTCGCCCTCGCCGCCGACGCCCGGCCCATCGACTCGGCCAAAAAGCACCTCCACGCCCGCCTGCAAAAGCTCCTCGCCGACCTGGAAAGACTGCTTTGAACTGAGAATCGAGTTCTTCAGGAAGAGCTTGCAGCGGGTTTTGTTGCGGAACCTGTTTGCGGCGTGTCTCTGGCTGTATTCTTGACCGCCTGCATCCAGATCCATAGTTTGCTCAGGAACGGACGCAAATGCTCGGCGTCTGTTACAGGCACAAATACTGTGAACTCACCCTTATTGGGCGGAAATTCAAAAGATATCATCAGCAATATTCTTCCATAGTCTTTTATGGAAGGACGAACATCATGTTGCTCCCACAGTTTATCCCGGATTGCAATGTTGATAGCGTCTTCAATAGCTTGATGGGCTTCCACATTATTGACCTGACAGGAAACATATTTATTAGCTTTAAAATGATCCTTAAATTCACTGCCATTTTTTGACCATCGATATTCATAAATTTCACGTTTATCACCGAAGGGGGCATGAAATCTTGCAGTAATGAGTCCGCCATTGCGGCATTCATCGGAAAGAGTAACTTATCAGCCGTCTGCAACGGATTGTACGGGAAGCTGTGGCAGTCGGCCAGTGGAGAGATAGGCGCGTAGTGCGAAGGCGATGGTCTTCACGGGGTCATGGCCGCGGAGCTTGAGCGTGCGGAAGATGCTCATCAGTGCGGCTTG
>JACRIL010000042.1 GCA_016235825.1 Planctomycetota bacterium | reverse complement strand
CGCCAACAAACGGCTGGCGAGCCTGGACGCGATCATCCAGCGACTGCTGGACATCTCGGTCAAGGAACTGGCCAACAAGGAATTGGCGAAGGATGATTACGACTTCATCAAGAACTTCGGCGCTAACCTGTCCGGCGCGACAGCCGGTGTTGACGATAAGGGTTGCGACACGCGGATCATCGCCGACGTGCATACCAACACCTACACCAAAGAGTGCGTCGAGGAGGCCACAGGCCCGCTGGACTGGGTGGTGGTCGTCTACAAACTGCCCGACGGCACGCTGGGCATGGGCGTCGGGCCGACTCTGAGCTACTACGAGTTCAAGCACCCGATCGCCGACCGCCTGACTGATGAGAAATGGCAGGAGTCGCTGAAGGACAAGGCCAAGGCAGCCGACCGTCGGCCCAACTGGACGGGCGGTTTCCTGGCCCCGGCAAAGTGATCTCGCTTAAGCTCCAATTGGTCGAATAGTTTCACGAAAGTTGAACAACGGCATCCCCGCGCGTCAAAACGCGGGGATGCCGTTTGTTTTTATGGTATAGCAGCCCGTTGAGAAAGTGGCACGGGCATCTTGCCCGTGGCATTTGTTATTTTTTCGGCCATTCCAGGGGCGAGACGCCCTTGGGACACACGGACGAGACGTCCGTGCCACGAAAGATAGGCCTTTTTCAACGGGCTGATAGCCGCCCGTTGAAAATATGTCGCGGGCAAGGCTTGTCCTGCGCAGCCCTTTGTAGCTTCCGGCTTCGCCAAGGCCGCGCCGGACGAGTTGGCGAAGAAGGGGCGAAGCCGGATTGCCGGGGTAAAATAAAACGGCGGGCACAAGGCCCGCCGTGCAATCAATCCGATTTCAAAGCCCGGTCAGTTGCCCTGGATCGCCCTTGCCTCGCCGACGAGGTAGAACGAGCCGGTGATGCAGATGACGTCTTCCTTGGTGGTGGCGCTGCGTGCGATTTTGACGGCCCCGTCGAGCGTGTCGGCGACCTGCGCGACCTTGCCGGACATTTCCTCGTAAATCTCGGCCAGTTCCTTGGGCGACGCCGCCCGCGGGTTGTTCGAGGCCCTGGTGAAGATGACCTTGTCTGCCCCGGCGGCGATCTGGCTCATCATGCCGCGGATGTCCTTGTCGGCGGCGCAGCCGAAGATCATCACCATCGAGTCGTGCGGGATGTGCTGGCCTATCGCCCTGATGAGGGCCTGGATCGAGGCGGCGTTGTGCGCCCCGTCGACCAGTATCCGCGGGTCCATGCTGATGGTCTCCATCCGTCCGGGCAGGTTGATGCTGCCCAGGCCCCTGATGGCCGCGGCGTCGTCGATCTTCATCCCCTGCGTCTTGAGCTGGTCGAGCAGGGCAAGTGCCAGGCCGCAGTTGAGGGCCTGATGCTCGCCCAGCAGGGGCACCGGCAGGTGCTCGAACCTGCTGTTCGGGGTGGTCAGGCAGACTCGGGTCTGGCAGCCGTCGTGCCTTGACGACTCGACGCGGTAGCTGAACTCTATTTCGTCGCCGGTGAACATGAGGTTGGTCTTTGAATCGAGCGCCTTCTTCTTGAGCACCCTTTTGGCCACCGGGTCCTGCGGAACGCTGACGGCCGGGACGTTGGCCTTGAGGATGCCCGCCTTTTCGCCTGCGATCTCGGCGATCGTGTTGCCGAGCTGGTGCATATGGTCCATCGATATGCTGGTCAGGCCCACCACGGCCGGCCTGATCACGTTGGTGCTGTCGAGCCTGCCGCCAAGGCCCGTCTCGACGACCGCGATATCGACCTTCTGCTCGGCGTAATACTGGAACGCCATCGCCGTGAACATCTCGAAGAACGTCGGCTTGTCGGTCATCTTTCCGACGATCGGGGCCATCTGGTTGATGAGCCTGGTCATCGCGGCCTGCGTGATGATCTCGCCGTTGATCTGGATCCGCTCGCGGATGTCGTTGATGTGCGGCGAGGTGTACAGGCCGACCTTGTACCCGCACGCCTGGAGCATGCATGCCAGCATCGTCGCAGTCGAACCCTTGCCCTTGGTCCCGGCGATGTGCACGGTGCGAATCCTGTCGTGAGGATTGTTGAGCTTGCGAAGCAGGAGCCTCATCCGGTCCAGGCTGAACGTGTCCCGGTTGTACCGAACCCTCAGCATTTGCTCATAGTCCGTCTGGGCAAACAGGAACCTCAATGCCGAATCGTAGCTCTTGAATCCCTTCCTATCGACAGGCATTACTTTGCGAGTGCTCTTGGGTTTTATGGCTGTGATCATAGTCCTTCAACGATAGCAGATTCGGGCCTTTTTGTCAATGGTTTGTGGATAATTGGACAAAAGAGTACCCTTCTAAGGTGAAAACGGGCTGAATAATGGGTAAAACTGCCAATATGTTTACAGGATAACATACTTTTGTCGCGCTTTTTGTTGGCACTGATAAGAAATAAACCTTGGATATGCTTTACTGGCATGCCAGTCCGAAGCATGAATTTATGTGAAAAAGAAATTGCTTGTGGTAAACTTTGAACAGATTTCAGGTAGGACCTGATCTGAAGGATTGCCGAATGAAAAGATTGTTGACAATGTTTGCGGGCCTGTTTTTTATCGCGGGGCTGGCGGCGGCAGGGTGTCAGCCGCCCGGCGGGCCGGTTGTTCCTCGGCCGCAGTATTCCACCACGCGTCCGGCCGGAGTTTCTGATGAGATCGACAGGCTGGCCCGGACCGATCAGATCGCCCTGCTGGAAAAATGTCTGGCCGGCTGCGGAAAATACGCCGACTACGCCTGTCTGTTCATCAAGCAGGAGCGGGTCGGCGGGAACGTGAAAGACCCGCAATGGGTTGACGTGCGGTTCCGCGCCCAGCCGTTCAGCGTGGCGATGGCATGGCGCGACAAGGACGGCGACGGCAACAGGCTGCCGCTGCCGCCGGGCGACAGGTTGATTTACATCGAGGGACAGTACGACGGAAAAATGCTGGTCCGCCCCAGCGGTCTTTTCAGGGGCCTGACGGTCAAGAAGGATCCCGAGGGCGACGAGGCGATGGCCAACTCGCTTCGGCCGGTTACCATGTTCGGTTTCGAGCGGGGGCTCAAGAATCTGCTGGACGTGTACGTGGCGGCGAAAAAGACGGGCGATCTGAAGTGCAGCTTCGGCGGCTACTGGAAAATCGACGGCCGGGACTCGCTTGTCCTTGTCCGCGACCTGCCGCAAAAGCCCGGCTACCCGGCCAAGACGACGACCATTTTCATCGACGCCGAATGGCTCGTTGCAACTAAGATCGAGGCGACCGAGTGGGACGACAAATTCCAATCGAGTTACGAATACCGGCAGGTCAGGTTCAACGTCGGCCTGAAAGATGCCGATTTTACGCCCGAATCCAACGGCATGAAGCCCGTCAAATGAGGGCCGCGTGAAAAGTTTTTCCGATTCCAGCAGCCTGTTGAGAAAGTGGCACGGGCATCTTGCCCGTGTGTTCCACGGCCGTCCCGGCTGTGGCTTATGTTATTTTTTCGGCCATTCCAGGGGCGAAACGCCCCTGGGACACACGGACGAGACGTCCGTGCCACGAAAGATAGGCCTTTTTCAACGGGCTGCCATTTCGCTGTTATGTGCGGCGGCATTGCTGCCGATCCCGCTTATCTGCGGCTGCGGCTTGCCGGGACCGGACGGCCCGGCCGGCAGCTACGGCCTGGATTTTTCGCTCCCGCAGGGATCGCGGACCGACGGGGCGATAATTTTTATCGTCGACGGCATGCATTCCCCGACGTTCCAGTCGATGTTGCAGGCCGGGCAACTGCCGGCGATAAAAAAATATTTCATCGATCGCGGCCTGTACGTGCCGCGGGCCGTAACGTGCAACCCGTCGATCACGATGTCGCTGCTGACGAGCATCGTTACCGGCCTGTATCCCCCGCATCACGGCCTGGTCGCCCCGAAATGGTTCGACCGCAACAAACTCATCTTCCGCAATTACGAGACCTTCAAACACAAGAACCTGCTCGATCAGGACCATCAGGCCGCGACCATCTACGAGCAGTTCCCCGACCGCCTGACGTTCTCGCTGTTCCTCCAGCCGCACAGGGGCGCGACGAAATTCTTCGAGAACACGCTGACGGCCGGACCCGCGATGTTCTTCGGCCTGTACGAACTGATAGACCGAATCACTCTCTGGCGGTTCAACCAGGTCATGCAGATCTCGCGGCAGTACCGGCAGTTCCCGGCTGTTACGACCGTGTATCTGCTGGCGGTGAATTTTCGGGCATACTCTTCGGGCCTGAGTTCGCAGGCGTATCGTGACGCCCTCGCGCATACCGACAGGCAGATCGGCCGGGTCGTAGGCGACATCGAGCGGGCCGGCCTGCTGGATAAAATCATTCTGGTCCTGACGGCCGACCACGGCCACGCCGACACGCCCAATCATCCGGGTATCGAGGGGTTTATACGCAAGGACCTGGGCGTCAACATGGGGGATTCAGACGGACCGGACGAATCGACGCCGTTCGAGAAGCGCCTGGCCGAGTACAACAAATATTCGGCCATTCCCTACGGCGCAGGCGACAGATACGAGGTGCTGTATCTTCGCCGGCCGATCTGGAAGGACGGCAAGTGCGCCGGTTTTGAACCCTGGACCGAGCGGCCCACGCCACAGGATATTCGGAAATATCCGACCCGCTCCGGCGGCACGGTCGATCTGCCCGCGGCCCTGGCCGGCAGGAAAGAGATCGACGCAACGGCGTATCTCGCCAGTCCCGGCGTCGTCCGACTGGTTACAAAAACAGGCGAGGTCGAGTTCACTCGCGATGGCGGGATGTATTCATGTCGCGTCGTGTCGGGGACCGATCCGCTGGGCTGGGCGGGCAAGGTTTCGGCCGATGCCCTGGCGGGCAGGCCGATGACCGGCAGGCAGTGGCTGGCGGCGACCATCAACACGGAATTCCCCGACCTGCCCGAATCGCTTGTCGCCTATTTCGACGGCTTGCTGGCGGCCGACGTGGTCGCGTTTCCGGCCCCGCTGTGCGACATCGACGGCTGGCGAAAGGCAGGCCACGGCGGAATCAGGGCCACCGAGATGATCCTGCCTATTGTAATTGCCGGCCCCGGCGTGCCGCACGGCTCGACAACAACTGCCCGCATTGTCGATATCATGCCGACCGTTCTGGAACTGCTCGGCAGGCCCGTCCCGCCGGGTCTCGATGGCCGGTCGATCATCAGGCAATTTCAATCCCAGTCTCAGCCTCCCGCCACCGCCCCGGCGGGCAATCATTAACCTCGATTTTTGCCAATTTCAGGCATCGACAAAATATTTGCCATGGCATATATTCAATCGTCCCGCCGAGGCGGGATGATTGAGAACGTTTATTTTATTTCTGCTTCTGCAATTTCGCGAATCTGAGAATTGCGGAATATTGCTGAACTCAATCTCATGTCCTCGCGGCTGTTCGCGTTGAACCACGCGCCGCCCTTGCCCGCAGGCCCGCCCGGCCATAGGATATCCGCAACTGCCGACCGGCTTGACGGTCCGGCGGAGACCAATAAAGGAAATTCCAGAATGGCCGAATCGCGCGGAATGAGAATACTCAGGAAGTTCGGGCGCATATTCAGGGCAATTTCGGTGCTGCTGGTCGTCGTAGTGCTTCTGGCGGCGGCGATAGACGGCATCTGCCGGCTGTGCTATCGCGGCAGCGACCCGGCGGCGGCAAAGACCAATCCGCTGATCGAGAAGTACGGCATCGAGGCGATGCGAAAAGCCTATCCCGGCCTGGACGACTCGCAGATCGAACAGTTGCTGGCCCAGATGTGGAAGCCCGTCCAGTTCGAGTCGTTCACGCAGTTCCGCGAGCGGCCGCGGACCGGCAGGTACGTCAATGTCAGCGAGCATGGATTTTTCCGGCTGATAAAGGACCAAGGCCCCTGGCCGATTGACTCGGGCAATTACAACGTCTTCGTCTTCGGCGGCTCGACCACGTTCGGATACGGCGTTGCCGACGACCAGACCATCGCCTCGCATCTCCAGGAACACCTCGGGACCGCCGCCGGCAGGCCCGTCAAGGTCTACAATTTCGGCAGGGGATATTACTACTCGACGCAGGAGCGGATTCTGTTCCAGGAGCTGCTGCTGGCCGACGCAAGGCCTAATATGGCGATCTTCATCGACGGCCTGAACGATTTTACCCGACAACCGGGCGACGCCTTCCTTTCCGACCAGTTCGCCAAATACGTCGAGGCCAACGGCAAGTGCGAATCGCCGATGAAGCAGTTCTTCGAGGATCTGTCTATCGCTCGGGCGGCGAGGGATTTCAGCAAGTGGCTGCGGCGGACGTTCAAAGGCCCCAAGCAAAAGCCCGCGGTCCCGCCCGCCGAAATCGCCCCGCCGGCAGACGAGCAGGCCGGCAGGCCGATCATCGACCGCTACGTCGGCAACAAGATGCAGATCAAGGCGATCTGCGAGGCCTATGGCGTGGCGCCGGTGTTCGTCTGGCAGCCCTCGCCGAATTACAAGTGCGACCTGACCGACAATCCGTTCATGCCGCCGGGCCAGACCCACTGGGGCTACGTCCAGATGGCAGAGTACGTCAGATCTCACGACATGGGCGGCGATTTCCTCTGGCTGGCCGACATCCAGGAGGACATGAAGGGCGTCCTCTACGTGGACGCAGTCCATTATTCGGATTTCCTGTGCGATAAAATCGCCGAGCGAATCGCCGAACTGCTCGCCGAACGCGGCATGCTCGCCCAACCCGCCGCGACCGCGCCGGCGTCCGCACCGGCAGGATTATTCACCCCATCCTCCAGTATGAATGCTCCGGCCGCAGGAAAAGTGGTTGAAATATTCGATGGATGGCTCATTCTCAAAGATCAAGGCCGCAAGCAAATACTTGCAAAAGAAGATCATGTAAAAAATGTATCCTGGTCAAACAATACCGCGTATGTTTTCTTGCAGATAAGTGAACGTGAAGATATTGGTATAAGAATTATTTTGTGCTCCAAAGGTTTTATATTGAAAGATAATGTTTACAACAGCGAAGACCTATCCGTGGCCACTGCCCTAATGGAAGCAAAGTATATTGGAGATAATAAAATATTTGTTGATTTACATGTTAATCCATCACTTAACGTAGGAGCGATTTGTAATGTCAACTCAAATAATGTCGAATGTTTCCTGGGTGCGGGTTTTAAATGGATCCCAGACCATCGAAAGCTGGCGTACATAGTGTGGCCGCCCCATTTTGGTTCTCCAGAAACAGCCAAGGCCACATTATATGTTGGCAGGAAAAAGATAACAGAATTGCCCGGCCATGAAATTTTTGACATAGAATGGAAGGATTCAGATAGTTTTGTTATAAAATACAGAGTCGGATTAAAAGAATTTCTTACGGTAAAGCCTGACAGCCCGTTGAAAAAGTAGCATGGGCATCTTGCCCATGAGTATCACGGCCATCTTGGCCGCGTGTGCCGCAGGCGTTCCGGCGTCGCTAAAGCTACGCCGGACAAGCCCGCCTGCGGAAAACCAGGGAAAAATGAAAAAATGCGAGGGCAAGATGCCCTCGCCACACGCGGGCGAGACGCCCACGCCACATTTTCAACAGACTGCTAGCTCACGGTTAGGCGAGCAGATATGATAATCGCTCTTAAACCGAAAAACTTTAGACAGGAGAATTAAACATGAAATGCAAACTGGTTTTGGCGACGATGGCATTGGGCCTGATATCAGCGGACTTGACGCTATGTGGGGATGAGCCTGCAGGCCAGCCGGTTTCTGCCCCCGCATCATCCGCAACCGCTCAAGTCGGCGCACTGAAGCAGATCGCCCTCTACGGCGATCCATTTTTGAGGCATGACGGACCCATTGAGAGGATAGTGCCTCTTTCGGATGGAAAAAGAATCCTTACATTTGCAACCAGGCCAGATGCAGAAATCAAATTATGGGATTTGGAAAAGAAAAAACTTTTACAGGCATATAAGCTTGTGGCAGGCGGCATGTTGCGCGATAACTTATTTCTCCTGCCGGGGGAGAAGAAGTTTATTGCCGTCGATTTCAAGGACCAGAAAAGCGTGGTAACATTGTTCGATCTGGATAGCGGTGAACGACTTAAGGAATATCCGCACGACTCGGCGGTTTACAGTCTGGCGACGGACTCCGTCGGAAAAAAGTTTGCCGCCGGATTGCAGGATGGTTCATGCGTCGTATGGGATATCGAATCCGGCAAAAAAACGGCAACTCTCACGGGGCATGACGGCTCGATCAACTCCCTCTTTTTCGACAAGGAGGAAGAGTATCTTGTTACTGCCTCAAGTGCGCCTGACTCCACGATACGCAGGTGGAAGATAGCGGACGGCAAATTCAAATATTTGATGGAAAATGTGAAAGGGAACAACGGAGTGGGTGCAGGGGTTGAGATGATAAAGATTATTCCTTCGCCGGATAAAAGCATGATACTCGTGCGTTGCGGTATGGACAAAACTACAGTCATCGGCGCAAAAGACGGCAAGGAAATATGGAAGTCGGACGTTGCTGAGGAAATAAATACGTTCTTTACCCATGCATGGTCGCCCGACAGCAAGATGATAGCGGCATGGCTGTCGGACGGGAAGACACATTTGGTTGATGTTGTCGACGGCACAGAGAAATGGTCTGTCGCGGGCCTGTTTCGTCCGAGGATAATTTTTTCTCCGGACGGCAAGACGATTGCATTGTCCTCCAAGGGGGTATCCGCAGGAGGCGTATTATTGCTTGGCGCCGCGGATGGCTCCGTGAAATGGGCTGCGCATCTGGCAGATGTGGACCCGAAGATGAGAGACTGGAATTCTGTAATGGCTTTTTCACCGGATGGCGGCGGGATATATTGTTCCCGCTGCTACTTCCCTGAGGCTGTCTGCAAATTTGATGTTGCCAGCGGGAAAATGGCCTTTCCCGCCCCGGATACATTCCTGGGCTGGGGCGGCGGCAGTCTGCCGGAGCCCGGCGTGCCCTATCGTTACAGTATAATACCTTCGCCTGACGGGGCCTGTCTGTACGCATGTTCGCTGCTGGGCGGCATAAGCGTGCTGGACAGGAAGAAACAAAGCTTCAGGACGCTTCTGGTTCCGGACAGATATTTCCGCGAGATATCGTTTTTGGGCGACGGGAAAACACTACTGGCCTCCGGCGTTAAACGGATGACCTTTTCAGGCATGAGCAGCGACGAGATAGCCCGGCAATTTACCGGCAAAAGCGGAGGCGCCCAGGCCCAGGCCGGAGTTGGCGCCCCCATGGGAGGGGGCCCGAAAAATAATGAGGACGATTCACAGGTCGAGCAAACCATGCAGATAGATGCCGGCAACGGCCAGGTGGTCAAAGAAAATGATCCCGCTCATACCCATCCGGGCGAACGGCAGGATCCTGTTTTTGTTGCCGATGCCGCGGGCAAGATGGGGGCGAAGATAACTGGCGTTCAATTTGATCAAATTGCCATTGGCAAGATTATTGACGGCAAGTTCAGTGCTTCTTTCACTGTTAAACTTCCATATCGGCCTTTCAACATCGCCTTTGACAGGGACGGCATCCTGATCGTCGGCAACCTTAACGGCACGATAAGCGAATATTCATTAGACTGGCCCGACAAGCCTGCCAGCATTCCAATGACTGTCCCGGCACCGGCGGAAGGTGAAAAGCCGGGCTTTGAAAAGGGAAAATTCCAGACTGTCGCCAAAGAAATGTCCGACCTGCTCATGCTGAAACCCGACGGCAAGAGTTTGAAGCTCGACCGCGGTCACTGGGACAAAATCGCCAAGTCCCCCGAAGAACGAAAACAGGAACTCGTGGATAAATATGTCAAGCAGGGGATGGCCAAGGATGAGGCCGAACGATTGGCTGGTGCGCAACTTGACCCCATGTTCGCCGAATCCGACCCAATGGGCATGGTAATTGAAAGACTTCAGTTAGCCGCCGGACGGGGCGGTTCCGGCTCCAGCGAGGGGGACGGCCAAAGACAGTTCGACTTCAATTGCGGCGGACTGAGTGGCGCCATATCGATCAAGCAGAAGGCATTTAATGCCACGTTTACGGAAGACATCGGGCCCAAACGGACCATCGAGTTTTCCGACGATGGGAAAGGGACGTTCATGTTGAGCATCAAGAATCGGGCCGGCGAGATATTGAACATCAGCCAGGCCGCCGGCGGCCGATTCTCGATTACAGGCATTTTCGGCAAGGAAGCAATCCAGTTGTCGGGCGACAGCTTCCTGGCGATTTACGAAAAAGACTGGTCCTGTCTGGAAGACAGCGTTTTGCCACTTCTTCGGCATATAGGCGTCGGCCTGCCGATTTTGCCCTACAGTCCGCAGGTCCGGCAGGCGGTGCTCGATCTGCTCCGCAAACCGATTGCGGCTGAGGAAAAGGAAAAGATCAACGCACTGCTGAAAAACCTCGATTCCGACAACGCCGCCGAACGCGATGCGGTCTCGAAAACCCTGGGCGAGAATTTCATTCGGTATTACGGTTTCATAATCCCATGTCTCAAGAGCGACTCGGCGGAGGTGAAGCAGCGGATTAAAAAGCTCATTGCCGACCATCCCGAACAGAGTGCCGTCGGCCAGTTCATCCATTCGCTGAAACTCACCGAAGATGTCGCCTACCTTGTCGGACTGCTTGCTAAGGCCAAAGAAGAAGACAAACAGCCGCTCGTCGCAGGGCTGGAAAAACTGACAGGGGAAAAACACGGGGCAAACCTGGCGGCCTGGCGGGAATACGTCAAAAAGAAAACTTCTGCCTCCGCCCCGGCGAAATGACAGCCGGGCGATTCGGCCAGCCTTAAACAGTCTTGAGAAAAATCTGAAATTACATACAATCACTTCCAGATGTCCGCGATGGTAGAGGACATAGTTTCGCGGCTTTTGGAGAATCAGGATGAAGATAGTCATCATCGGAGCAGGCAGCATTTTTTTCACCCGCCGCATGGTTCTGGGCATGGCGCAGTCGGCGATCCTGCGAAAGGCCAGGGTCGCGATGGTGGACATCGACGGGCGGAAGTGCGAGCAGATGGGCAAATTCTGCCGGAAGATCAACGAGTCCGCCGGCGGCCAGCTCGACATCACCTGGACCACCGACAGGCTTGCGGCCCTGCCCGGGGCTGATTACGTGATCCTGGCCTTCGCCATAAGGAATTATCATTACCGCGAGACGGGCACCAATCTGTCGAAGCTGCATAATATCCACGTCAAGTCGGGCGAGACCGCCGGGCCAAGCGCGGTGTTCCGCATCATTCGGGCCGTGCCGGAAGTACTTCGCGTCGCGGCCGATATCGAGCGAATCTGCCCCAAGGCCCTGGTCATCAACTACGTGAACCCGACAAACGTGATCGGGACGGCGCTGATTCGTCACACCAAGGTCCGAAGCTATGCCTTTTGCGACGGGATGTACGAGGCAACCAGCCTGGAGATCACGAAGTATCTCGGCGTACCCAGGCTCGACTGGCAGGAATTCGTTAAGCAATATCAATTCAAAATGGGCGGCATCAACCATTTCACCTGGCTTTGGGGGCTGGAAAAAGACGGCAGGAGCTTGTGGGACCAGTTCAAGGCCGGCCTGTCCAAATACGCCGAACAGGAGGCCATTCAGTCGGACGCTTGCGGCGAGTGGGAACTTACAAGAATTTATGATGCATGGCCGACGCAGTTTTATCACACCTGCGAGTATGTCCGGTATTTTCAGGGCAAGGGCGGCCGGCCCCAGCGGGATCATTTCTGCACCAAGTGGAGCCTGAACGAGCGGATACGCTGGTATCGCAACGTGTGGAAATCCATCGAGGACTGCAACGCCGGCCGCATCACCGTGGAGCAGGCCCTGGCGGACCCCAGCACCGACATGATCGCCGCCGTCATCGAATCCATAGAAGGCGACCAGAAAAGCGTCTTCGCCGTAAATGTCCGGAACGACGGCCGGATTCCCAATCTGCCCGCCGATGTTCTGGTGGAAGTGCCGGCCAGATTCGGCCGCACGAATGTCGATGCCCCCGCGGTCGGCCCAATGCCGCCGGGTATCGCCGGGCTTATTCACCCGTCCATCGAGGAGCAGGAACTGGCCCTGGAGGCCGCCATGACCGGAAACTTCCGCACGGCCGTAAAGGCCATCGCCGCAGACCCGCTGGTCATGTCGCTAAACGACGCCGAGGACATCGCCAAAGAACTCATCGCACAGGAAGAGGACGATATGGATCGCGCCTGGGATGCATATTGGTGGAACTCGCGAATCTGAAAGCGGCATTCCCGTGTTGACGCGAGGGATTTAAAAAACCTGCTTGTGAATCACATCGTGCTGATTACAATTTCGCTTGGTGCATGGGGTAAATAGCGCGGCCGGGCATGCCGCACAAGCGGGTGTTTCTTGAAGAAAGGAAGCGGATTATGGAATCCACCATGATTGACTGGATGATGCTTTTGATGATGCTGGTCTCCGGCGGGAAAAACGAACTGCTGGACTACGTGCCGACCGACGCCTACTGGCAGAATCGCGGCATCGAGAAGAAGGCGGAGAACATGCTGGGCATCCTCAAGACGACCGCCAAACCCGCCGACGACGCGACCGCCAGGATAAAAGACCTCGGCAGCAACAACGCGAAAATTCGCGATGAGGCCCAGAAAAAGCTCATCGCGATCGGCCCGGCCATTCTGGGCGACATCAAACCACTGCTTAAATCCGACGACGCCGAGGTCGTCGCAAGGGCTGAGGCTATCATAAAGGAAATCAGCGCGAGTTCCCGCGTGCTGCTGACGAACCGCCTGATGGCCATCCGCACGCTGGGCGAGCTGAAGGCCAAAGACGCCCTGCCCGCGCTGGAGAAGCTGCAAGACTCCAAAGACCTTTTCGTGGCCGACTACGCCCGCGCCGCCATCGCCCGGATAAACGACAAGCCCGTCGTGCCGGCCAAACCAGACCCCAAGGCCCTTGCCGGCGACGTGATGCTCCTGCCAAAGGATTGCGGCGTCGTGGGGCAGCTTTCGGGCGTCGCGTCAAAGGGTATGCCCATGGACAAGATAATTGAGAGTTTTGTGCCGCAGAACGAAGACAAGGGGCCGATCATCGAGAAAGTAACGAAGTCCCTTCTGAAACTCGTGGACAAGACCGGCAACGTGCGGCTCGACGCGATCACTGTCGGGGTGGCGGAAGATCTCAGCAAAAATTCAGGTTTTGCCATCGTCATCGCCCGTGGGCTTTATGACGCCCAGACGATCAAGGATGTCATCAAGGAAGGCATTCCTGAGGCAAAGGCGGAGAAGGTGGACGGCGTCGATGTCATAAAAGAGGGACGTGAACTTACTTTTTTGCTGCCGTCGAATGAACTCCTCATAATTCCGATAATCGGCCCGCGGTCGCAAAGGGAACAACTCGGGGAGCGCCTGGTCAATGACCTTGTCGCCGCAGTCAAGGCCGGCAAGGGAACCCTGGCTGACAACGCCGACATGGTAAAGTTGATCAAGTCAATCGAAGGCTCGCCGGCAGCCTGGGCCGTCATGAAGGTCTCCGACGCCTACCATGAATCCCAACTATTCGCCCCGTTTGACACAATTACAATGACGGGCCAGCAGAAGGACGACGTTCTCAAGCTCGCTCTCGTCGCCCAGGGCAAGAAGGCCGACGAGGTCAAGGCCGCCGTCGATTACTTCAACGAAAATCTCGGCAAGGCGCAGCAGGAACTGGCCCAAATGGCCGAGCAAATGCCGATATTCAAGCCCATCGCGGAATTCTTCGCCGGCATCAAGGCGGAGTCGTCGGATTCAGGGATGAAGGTAACGGTAACCGGCCAGTTGAAAGACTGCTCGCCCCTGTCTATTCTGGGCACCATATTCACCGGAAGAATGAGGTAGCGGCGTTTTCAGAAATCCTTTGGCGGAAACGACCGTCATATGTGCGCTTGGCGTCGAATAAACAGGAAAGGCGCCGGCTTTCAAATTCTGCCGCTGATATCCAGATGCCTGTCGCTGGCCACGCGGACGGTCAGGCTTAGTCCGGCCGAATCAAGTTGCTCGCGGACCTCGGGCACCGTGTATGCCGCCAGCAGAGAGCGGTAATATTCCTCCTTGAGGATTTCATTTTCGCCGCCGGCGTAATTTTCGACGATCTGGCGGGCGGCCGGCTCGCTGCCGGGCCTGGCAAGGTCGCGCATGAAAATCTTCGCCACCGGCCGGGCGATCCGCTTTACCTCCGCCCAGAATGGCCCGGTCTGATCAATGTGATGGAGGATGCTGTTGGACAGGATAACGTCGAAAGATTTTTCCGGCAGGCCGGTGTTCTTGGCGTCGCCGGCCAGGAACCGCACCTGTTCGGCCAGGCCCGCATCCGCGGCCTTTCGGCGGGCGATGGCGAGCATGGCGTCCGACGCGTCGAGCCCGGTTATTCGCCAGAGGGGCCTTGCCTTCGCCAGCCGGATCGGTATGTCGCCCGGACCGGTGCCCAAATCTATCGCGTCGGCCGGGGCATCCGCGACGAAGGCGACCAGGGCGTCCACAAACGCCTGGTTGACGGCCGAAAAATCCGCATCCGCGTAGGCCTGCGCCTCCTGCGGCAGGTCCATGTATTCGCCTTCACTTTGCCTCTTCATTTCGCGATCGCTTTCCTTCGTCGAATCATTTATAAAGCCCCCTGCGCGAGCAGCCCGTTGAAAAAGTCTCTTTACAGTAGCATGGACGTCTCGTCCATGAGTATCAGGGGCGTCTCGCCCCTGAAATGCCCAGAAAACAGCAAAATCCACGGCCAAGATGGCCGTGATACTCATGGGCAAGATGCCCAT
>JACRIL010000272.1 GCA_016235825.1 Planctomycetota bacterium | reverse complement strand
GGCAAAGCGACATTTTGCCCGCCATAAACAGGCAGCAGGGCCGATAAGGACAGATTTTTAACGCAAAAATATGAAACTTGCGGAAAACAACAACGGCCTCGCGACGAATCAAGGTTGTGGACGACTAAATCGACAAGCCCCGTAAAGGGGGCTCGGATTGTGCAGCGCCCGACACCCCGCCCTACGCTTCGTCCGCCTTCGCCCCTTCTTCGCCAAGGCTACGAAGGGCTTCGGCGGACTGTGCTCCGGACGGGGCTATTGGCAGACGCCCTGTCGGGCTGACAAACTGATGTGTGCCTATTTGTTCGCCGGTTCCGTCGCCGGCTGGGTGGCGGCGTGTTTTACGGGCGGCAGGGCGGACAGGTTGTAGATCAGGTTCATGACGATCTCGCATGCGCTTTGCGAACTGTATCCTGTGAGGGTCATCAGGCGGTATCCGAGCATTCCGGCCGTCAGGTCCGCGGGCGAATAGATAACGGCGGGGCGGTCGGCGATGAAACACGCCTGGAGCGACGGCGGGCCTGTGGGTTTATTGCCCGGCGCAATGGCCGTGGCGCGGCGGAGGCGGATCCTGTCCAGCAGAAAAGGCCCGGCTGTGTAGATCGGATGATCCGCCGGCAGGGCGGCGCGAGTCAGGCCCAAGGCCGGGATGAGTTTTTCCTCGACGTAGCCGGCGAAGGCGCTCGATGAGCCGGCGGCGTCGATCAGAAGCGTCCCGCCGCCCTGGATGTATTTTTTCAGCCCGTCAAAGTCGGCCTGCTTCAGACCGGCCGCCGCCGTGCCGGTGAGGTGGGCGAGTTTGTATTTGGCCGGGTCGAGCTGGTCGGCCTCCAGGTCCGCCGGGCCATCGATGGCTATTTTTGCCGCCCCGGCCAGCATGGCAGACAGCCGCCGCCAGGCAAGCGGCTCGGGGTCCCAATTGCCGTCGTATTTCACCCTTGCGACCGCCAGCTTCGCCGTCGGCTCGAACTTCGGCATTTCCGGAAATGCGTTTCTGCCGCGGCGGAGCAGCGTGCCCTTGTCCGTCACATAAACATACAGATTGCCGAAAAGCTCGAAGGCGGACAGATTGCTCTGCGTCGGCCCAAGTTGCAGGGCGAGCGAAAGTTCGGCCGGGCTGTGGATCGCCAGCGGACGGATGCCGTTGCTGACGCAGACAAGCTGCGGCGGCTGGGCGAGTTTGAATTGTGCGGTGAATGCCGGGTCTGTCGCCGCCAGCCGCTCGATTTCATATTTGCCAAAAAGCCGCTGGTAGAGCTGGCGAATATCCAGCGTGAATTGTGCGCTATTGCAGGCGGCCTCGGACAGGATCATCCCGCCGCGATTGACGAAAGCCCTTATCATGGCGATCTGCGAGTCGTCCAGGTCGATCCTGCCTGCCCCGGAGATGTACAGGATCGGCGAGTCCTGCCAGAATTCCAGTGGTGTGCGCTGATCGACGATCTGCCAGCCGGCCTGCCGCTCGAACCGCTGGAAAATCCAGTGAGTCAGGTTTGCGGCGTCGCGCGGCCGGGCGTTCCAGCTTCCGGCGTACTGGAGCTTGCTCATCAGCATCGGGCTTGTGCCGCGGGCCAGAAACAGCAGGGCATAAGCGGTCTCTACGGTCGCGTCGGCCTGGCCGAAACTGCCGTCGGCGTGCTGCTCGCGGATTAGCCTGGCCGAACACGCCCTCTGCCAGTCTTTCCCGGCGAACTGTCGCCTGCCGCTTTCCGCGGCGGCGCGCGACAGTGCGTCAAGGTAGCAATAGAACCATTCGGCGGGTCTGCCTGGATTGCCGTCGGCCTGAAAGTTGGCGTCCAGCCAGGCGAGGGCCTTTTCTATCGGCTGATAGGCGTCGGACGGGTCGCAGCGGATGAAAGGCCCGGACGTCAGGCGGTTCATGCAGGTGTAAAGCACGCAGGCTCCCGCCGCGGTCATCGAGCCGTACGACGAGGCCGGCTTGCATCCGCTTACGACGCGGTAGCACCAGCCTCCGTCGGCCTGCTGCTGAGCGAGCCAGTGCTTCTGGACGATCTGCCAGTACGCCGGCTGAATGTCGGCCCCGGCAAGCTCGCCCAGCCGGACCGCCGTCGCCGCCAACTGCGAATTGAAATTGTCGAAGACTCGATCCTGCCCGGCCGGCGGGACATAGCTGTACGCACCGGCGTCGGCGGCGCGGATCAGCCAGTCGATGTCTTTTTGAAGGGCCTCGTGCGGCGTCTCCGGCATTATGGCCAGGCAGCACGCACGCAACGCAATCGGCCCGACGCCCGTCAGGTTCGCCTGGCTTAGCCATGTGACGGCCTTGGCTATCTGCGGATGCTGGTCGGGCGGAAAGCCGGCCGACAGAAGGGTGTAGACGCACAAGGCCGTCTTGCCGCCGTGATTCGCCTGGCCGGCCGGATATTCATCAACAGTCCGGCCGTCGGGACCCATGCGGGACAAAAGATATTTCGCCGCCGCCGCGATGCTGCGATCCGCCTGCTCCGGCGAAGGCGCCGACTGCGGCTGAAGCGCGCCGGTCCGGCCAGCCGGCTCTTGTGCGCCCAACCAGGCCGAAAAACAGAGAATGCCAAAAAATGTACATAAAATTTTCACACCTGTTTTTGCGCCTCTGGCAAAGGTAAAAGTTTCTTCTGTAACTTCATGAATTAGATTTTGTCCGCTTGATGACATTATCCAGAAAGTTTTATTTCGCCCCTTCAGGGCTTGACGGTTTTATTTTGCCGATTGTCCCAGGGCGTTGCCCTGGGCTGTCATATTTTGCCCTTTCAGGGCGAAACAACCATGCCTTGTCCATCATCCGGGAACTTGTCGATATTCACAGTCAGAAAATCGCTCAGCCCCAAGGGGGCGCAATATTACAGCCCAGGGCGAAGCCCTGGGAAACGCCGCAAAAACATTCAAGCCCTGAAGGGGCGAAATATAATCTTGCTCTATTACATCAAAACCGCACCTTCGCGATAGATGGCAAAACGCCATTCAAAACTTGCTGCTGTTGCAGTTAATCCAATCACATTTTTCTCTCGGATTTGGCATCACTGGCCCTTCCAGATCGCCATGAAACGCACCGACTGGAATTCGTCCAGGAGCCTGGTGCTCAATTGCAGCGACTGGTCGGCCTTGCCCTGCAGGATGAAGTCCAGCAGGCCGGTCTGGTGCTCGTATTTCATCACTTGCGCCTCGCTCAGCCCGGCCAGCGACTTTGTCCGGTTGATCGCGTCGTCCAGATAGCCGATCTGGTCGACCAGGCCCTGCGACTTGGCGTCGTCGCCCATGTAGACCTTGGCGTTGAGCGGTTCGACTTCCTTGCCGATGATGATTTTGGCGTCCGGGCCGGCGCCGAACTTGTATTCATATGCGACTTCCTTTTTCCTCAGCCGCTCGCCCCGGCCTTCCGTTACGACCTTGTCGAACTGCACCTGGCAGGCGTCCAGCAGGGCCTGAATATGCTCTTTCTGTTTGTCGTTGGGCTGCTGGAAGACGCTCATCTCGTCTTTCCAGTTCCGGCTGCTGGAGGATTTCATCACGACCGGCTGGATGCCGAGCTTTTCCAGGCCGTCTTTCACGACTATCCACGTGGCTATCACGCCGATGCTGCCGGTCAGTGTCGTGGGTTCGGCGAAAATTTCGTCCGCGGGCGCGGAGATGTAATATCCGCCGCTCGCAGCCACCCCGCCCATCGAGACGACGACTTTCTTGCCCGCCTGTTTGAGCCGCTTGACCTGCCTGCACATCTGGTCGGAAGCCGACAGTCCGCCGCCGGGGCTGTCCACCCTCAGCACGACGGCCTTGACGTTGCCGTCGCCGGCAGTCTCGTCGCAGAATTTCGTCAGGCGGGCGGTCTGGCTGTCATCGATGACGCCCTTGACCTCGAAAACGGCGATGGTCTGGTCGCCACGCCCGGCCTGGAGAACCTTCTTCTTCATCTGGCCGTGTTCCATCGACGTAGTCAGCGCGGCGATCAGCCAGAAGTTCAGAAGCAGCGAGAAAAAGAATATGCTCCAGCAGAAAACCTTGACGATCTTCCAGGCGAGGGATTTCTTTTTCGGAGGCGATGTCCACCACGGCGGCCCGGCGGCATAGCCCGGTCCAGCGGCGGCCTGGACCGGCGGCGACTGGGCCGGCGCTTGAGGTGAGTTATCAGACGGTTCGGATGTCGGCGACTGGGATGGCGGAATCGCGGTCATAGTTGTTCTCCTTCAATATACCTGATTAAACCTTCTGGCGGCCGGTGAGTCAACCTTGCACAATGCGGAAGAAATTCATTTTATCGGATTGCGCTGGACGGTAAAATCTGCGATATTGATGCGATCGGATTGGAAAACGGTCCGGGGAGTTATCGCCGAACATGTTGGCCGCTTATCTGACAGGCATAAGACAGGTTGAAATTCGCCAGGCCCCCGAGGTCCGGATCGAATCGGAGGACCAGGTCCTGCTCGGCGTGGATGTCGTGGGCATCTGCGGCAGCGACCTGCACTATTACCGCACCGGCAGGATAGGCAGCCAGGTGGTCGTGTTTCCTTACGTGATCGGCCATGAGTGCGCCTGCACGGTGCTGGAGACCGGCAGGGCGGCGTCCTCGCTGTCAGCCGGCGACAGGGTGGCCGTCGATCCGCTTGTCTCATGCGGCCGGTGCGACCAGTGCCGCGCCGGGCGGCGACATACCTGCCGGAACCAGAGATTTCTCGGATGTCCCGGGCAGGCGGGCGGCTGCCTTGTCCAGCGGATCGTCATGCCGGCCGAATGCTGCTACAAGCTGCCGCCGCAGGTTGACTATCTTGCCGGCGTGCTGGCCGAACCGCTGTCAATCGGAATGTACAGCCGGCAGCTTGCCGGCCTGGCCGGCGGGGAAAAAGTCGCCATTCTTGGCAGCGGCCCGATCGGCCTCAGCGCCCTGCTTGCCGTGAAGGCCGGCATGGCGGCTGCCGTCTTCATGACCGATATCCTCGATCGGCGGCTTGCGATGGCCGAGCAGTTCCATGCCGACTGGACGGGAAATCCGCGAAAATCCGACGTGGTGAAAGAGATACTCCGCCGCCAGCCGGGCGGCCTGAGCCATGTCTTTGAATGCGCGGGCGAACAGGAGACAATTGACCAGGGCATCGAACTGCTCGGTCCAGGCGGAAAGCTGATGATGCTCGGCATTGCCGAGGCCGACCGGTTGAGCTTCGACGCCTCGGAGATGCGCCGCAAGGAACTGATGATCCAGCCGGTCCGCAGGCAGAACGAGTCGGTCCGGCCGGCGATTGATCTGATCGCCTCCGGGCAGGTCGATCCGCGGCCGATGGTTACGCACCATTTTGACTTCAAGGATTCCGGCGGGGCGTTCGACCTGGCGGCGGATTACAGGGACGGCATCGTCAAGGCCGTCATACACGTTTCAAAATGAACGCAAACTTGTTTCATTCAAAACGGCGGGTGGCACGGCTTGCTTGCAAGCCGTGTTTTTTCGGGAAAATGTTGCATGTTTTGATGGTGATTGTTGTCTGTTTATTCTCCGCGTTTGCCGGCGGCTGCGCTGGGCCGAATGCATGGATGCAACTCGAAGATTTTGTCGGCGGGCACGTCAGGGCGGTCTGGCTTGCCGACTCCGGCGACGGCGCCGACGTCTTTGCTACCGGGAAAAATCTGCTGCTGATGGGCCTGGACAGCCGCGACGGTCGCGCCGAGCGGCGAATTCTTGACGAACCGGGCGGCTATTTCAAGCCGCTGCTGACGCCCGGCGGCGACAAGGTTGTTTTCACCGACACCGGCCGCCAGACAGTACGCGTCGTGGATTTCGACGGCAAAAACCTGAAAGATATGTTGCCGGGGCTAGCGCTGGCAGCGTGGCGCGATCCGGCCGACGGGACCGACTGGGTATTCATCCGGACAGGCGATGTCCAGTCGAATCGCGGTCCGGTGGTGAAGGTTCGCCTGGATCACCCGGCCACCTGCACCACTGTCTGGAGCCTTACGCCCGTCGAGGCGGACAATTTTCAGGTCTCATCCGATGGGACGTGGGCGGGCGGGCTTTTCCCATGGCCGAAGTGCGCGGCAATCGCATGCGGCAGCGAATTCATCGTTCCGGTGGCCCAGGGATGCTGGACATCCTTCTCGCCGGATAATTCCCGCATACTCTGGCATCTCGACGGGGATCACAGGTCGATCGTCCTTTACGACTGCAAGACCGTGCCGGCATGGCAGGGGGGCAGGGAAATCCGGCTCGACCGGGCGCCGGGCGTCGATGGCAGGGAAATCTATCATCCCCGCTGGACCAACAATCCGCGATTCATGGTGATGACCGGACCATATTCTCCGACCGGCCATGGCGGCAACAGCAAGTCCGGCTCGCCGGCTGTGGAGATTTACCTCGGCAGGTTCAACGGCGATCTGACGGCTATCGAAAAGTGGATCAGGCTGACGGACAACAAAATCGCCGATTATTATCCAGATGCGTGGGTGGCCGGTTCAATTCACACTGTATCCAGCCGGCCGGCACAGACCGCTCCGGCCGAACGGGTTGCCGATGATGAAATAACCGTCGAGGCCGAGCTTGTGTATCGTCCGGCCGTGCCAGATATATCGGCACTTGATAAATATAATCAGGCCCTCGTCGCCGATCTATGGCAGGTCCGCAAGGTAATCAGCGGCCGGCTGGCCGATGATCTCATTCTGGTTGCGCAGTGGGCTATCAGGGATCGCAAAAAGATTCCGATGGAATTCGAGGTCGGGCAAGTCAAAGTCATCAATCTGGTCAAATATTCAAAGGTTCCTGAACTTAAAGGCCAGCGACGGCTGCTCGAACCGTGGCAGGCCTCGTCTGGCCTGACGATATATTATCTCAGGCCGAAATAAATCCGATATCGGATGTAATGGCCAGTTGCCGAGCCGGCTGTGTATGGATTGACTTTTATCGCTCCGCCGACATACAATCTTTACGCGGGCCGGGCGTGGCCGCCGGCCGGCGATGCGGGCGTTTAGCTCAGTTGGATAGAGCGCATCCCTTACAAGGATGAGGTCGCTGGTTCGAACCCAGCAACGCCCATGAGGTCGTTTTGAGAGGTTTCGCAGGTAGTTGAAACAGTTTGACAAAAATCATTTTCCCCAGTGTTTTCAGGGCTTTTAACGACATGCCCATTTTGTGTTGTCAACGCATTGCAATCGCTTCCAGCCGCTGACTGCTGCGCTTTTTGCTGCGCCTCTGTCAGCCCCGCCGCCCGCCGGAAATCTTCGCTCAGATTGACCGACATGGAGTAATGCTTGGCAGCGATAGCCGGGCTGTTGCCGATCCACTTGCAGACCGTCGAAAGATTGAATTTTTGCATAAGGTCGGTTTCGGCTGACGCCCGGAGATTGTGAAACAGCTTGGCCCAAGGCTGAATGCCTGCCCGCCTGAGAATCTTCAAAAAGCTGGTTCTCAGATTCGCGCAGGGCAATCGTCGCTTGGCGATGACATATTCGGCCCCCGGCTCAGCCTCAGCAAACAA
Source organism: Planctomycetota bacterium (assembly GCA_016235825.1). Lineage (GTDB taxonomy): Bacteria > Planctomycetota > Phycisphaerae > SM23-33 > SM23-33 > JACRIL01. The sequence goes on along the minus strand of JACRIL010000272.1, from coordinate 1,036 downwards.
CTGCAACAGGTGAGGTTTGACTTCCGGGAACAGGGGAATCAGCCGGCTGGCATGGCCTTCGATATGCTCAGTCTTCGGGCTTGTAACGTTGATCGTGCTTTCCGACCAGTTTACATCGCCCCAGCGCAACGCAAAAGTTTCGCTTGGCGTCCGCAAGCCCGCATATCTGGCCAGGCTGACAATGACGCGCCATTCCGTATCAGGACATGCCGCAATAGCCGCCTCAATCGTTTCCGCTGGAATGTACTTTTTCCGGCTCTCGTTATGCTGTGGGCCTGCCTTTATGTCCGTAAAGATATTCGTTTCGGCCATCCGCCAGCGGCACGCGGTCCGCCACATTGTCCTTGCCATGACAATTCTTCTGGCCGCTGTTGCCGGGGAAAGTCCCTCTTTATCCTTATCCAAAAGCCAAGCCTTGAAATCATCGGCGTCTTGCGGGCCGATGGTTCGCAGCATCCGGCCAGCCGTGAATTTTACCAGCAGGTTCCGGCTTGTATGCCCGATATGGACTTTTGTAGCGGGCTTTCCCGATGACGCGGCCAAAAACCGCTTTAAAAAATCCCCCAATGAAATATCAGCCAGCCCTACGCCTTCCGCAAGGCCGACCGCGCGGAGTCTGGACAACATCCCTTCGTCCAGCCCGGCCAGCCAGCGGGCGGTTTCCTGATCGGGCGGACGGTTCAAATCCTTGTCCGCGATGATCGTCTCAATCCGAGTCTTGAAGGTTTCGGCCTGTTTCATGGACACCCGCCCCAGCCGGACGGAAAGCCGCTTGCCTTCGCTCCCGACGAAATCTATCCGCCGCAAGCCCTTCGCATAAGTTGTAACGCTTGCCATGTCCTTCAACTCCTATTCTATGTTTATACACGCGCTGTGCATGGAAATTCTCAAAAATCACTAACACTACAACGAAACTTCCTCTGGCATGATGCAGCATCGCAGCTTATACAACTTGACGCCAAGTCTGCGTAACCGCCTGAGTTTGGCTTTCACGTGGGACTGCCGTGCGCGCCGATTGCGGTTCTGCGTCTCGGTG
>JACRIL010000274.1 GCA_016235825.1 Planctomycetota bacterium | reverse complement strand
GCGTCCGGAAACATCTCCACGAACTCGCGATATGTTTGCGGATAATCCTGTCCAGCGACCAGCACCTGCGTAGTAGTTTTGTCGGTCGATGCTTCCACCACCATATATTAGGGCAGGGGGAGCTAACCGTCTACCCCCCTAAAAGAAATTTATCTCGGGATTGCAACGATTTCAAAACCTTGGCAGTTGCCGGCCTTTCTCAAATGTGGAGCGTGGAACGAATGTCCCGAAGCTGCAGTTCACTGTGCGTTTCATAGAGAATGGCAGGCTGAATTTGGAGCCGAGATTACTGGCATGTCGGGCGACATAGTTGAATGCACTGTCGCTAATCCACCATTGAATAAAGAGGTTGCAATTAAACTCGCGTGGCAACAGTATTGGTACTGCGCTGATATCGTGGGGCAGGGATGCGAATCGATCTCCAATCTTGCGGCCACACTTTTGAATTCACCCTATTGGTATTTCTGGTGGGACTGAAAAATGTTGGCAGACGCGGTGGCATCTGTCCTGTGCGGACTGTGTTTGATGTTCAGGCCAGATCGCGGGCCTTCGCCCGCCGAATGAATATCCGGGCACAACAATCGGCGAAACATTCTAAAGCCCCATGCGCGAGCATGGGGACATTTGTGTTGCCGCCGCTTCCAAAACTGCAACAGCACCCCCGCATTTGCATGCGGGGCTTTAAGACGAGTCATCGTGAGAAAATTGGGCGTGCAACTACGGCACGCCTGCCGTGCCAGGGTTGCACGCGGAATTGTGAAAATGATTGTTGGCCGGGGCGAGCCATGATTTTGTCACATCTGCCTGTGGCGCGATCGGGAATTTGGAAGCTTTGTGAATGACGACCTATCCCCGGATTCCGCTTCGTCCGCCTGAGGGCGGACTGCGCTTCACGTGGCTACAATCTTTCGCCCCTGTGGGGCGACAGAAATGCCGGAAAATTCGATCGACCGCGGCCCTTGTATCTGCCGCAGCAGGCCCTAAAATGTCCGCCTGTAGTCTGGAATCCTGTAAGAATGCGACATACCAATGTCCCTGAAACTATACAACACGCTGACGCGGAAGGTCGACGAGTTCCGGTCGATCCGGCCGGGCGAGGTCGCCCTGTACACCTGCGGGCCGACGGTCTACAACTACGCGCACATCGGCAACCTGCGGACGTACATATTCGAGGATGTGCTCAAGCGGTCGCTGGGCTGGTGCGGCTGGAAGGTAAAGCACGTGATGAACGTAACCGACGTCGGGCACCTGACCAGCGACGCCGACAGCGGGCAGGACAAGATGGAAAAAGGCGCCGCCCGCGAGGGCAAGAGCGTCTGGGAGATTGCCGGATTTTATTGGCAGGCGTTTAAAGAAGACCTCGTCCGGCTGAACATCCTGCCGCCGGATGTCTGGTGCAAGGCCACCGACCACATCGCCGAGCAGATCGGGATGGTCAAGGCCCTTGAGGCCAAGGGTCTGATCTATCGGCTGGAGGATGGGATTTATTTCGACACGGGCAAACTGGGTGATTACGGCAGGCTGGCCCGGCTGGACGTGGCCGGACTTCAGGCCGGGGCCCGCGTCGACCTGGTGCAGGGCAAGCGGAACGTTACCGATTTCGCAGTCTGGAAATTCTCGCCGAAAGACTCCAAACGCCTGATGGAATGGCCAAGCCCCTGGGGCGTGGGCTTTCCCGGCTGGCACCTGGAATGTTCGGCGATGGCCCTGAAATATCTGGGCGAACAACTGGACATTCACTGCGGCGGCGTCGATCACGTCGCCGTCCACCACACCAACGAGATCGCCCAGACCGAGTCGATTACCGGCAAACAGTGGGTAAGCTGGTGGATGCACGGGGAGTTCCTGACGATGGGCGAGGGGGCCAGGATGGCCAAGTCCGAGGGCGGCTTCCTTACGCTCCAGGCGCTCATCGACAAGGGGTACGATCCGCCGGCCTACCGGTATTTCTGCCTGAACGCACACTACCGCCAGCAGCTTGCGTTCAGATGGGAATCTCTCGACAGCGCCGCTACGGCCTTTGAGCGGTTGCGGAACAGAGCCATCGAGTTGCGGCAGGCTGCGGCGGCGAATTCAGCGGGCACGGCCGACGCTCAAACGGCATCGAGCGGACGCCTGGCCGATTTTCGCGAGGCCGTCGAGGACGACCTGAACATGCCGCGGGCGCTGGCGGCAATGTGGGGCCTGCTGAAGAATTCAAAGTTGCCGGCCCGGCAGGCCTGGGCCGACCTGCTCGACATGGACCGCGTGCTGGGCTTTGGCCTGGAGACAATCCAGCCGCGAAAGATCGAGGTCGATGCCGATCTGGCAGCGCGGGTCGAAAAGCTCATCGCCGAGCGGACCGCCGCGAAGAAGGAAAAAAACTTCGCACGCGCCGACGAGATTCGCAAACAAATTGCAGAGCTGGGCGTCGAGCTCAAAGACACGCCGCAAGGCCCGGTCTGGCGAAAATTATGACGGCAGGAAACTGGACTATTCTTGCGATTCTGGCCGCGGGCGCAAGTGCGCTGCTGTCGGACTCGCCGCCGGGCGCTTCGCAACCGGCCAGTTCGCAGTCGGCCTCGACTGCGTCAACGCAGCCCGCCTCAGTCCAGACCCGGCCCGCCAGCCAGCCGACAAGTCAATCCACGTGGAATATGTCCGACGTCGTTCCCGGCGGACTGCTGGCCGGCTTTTACGTGAACATCCCGATGGACAGCGTGGACGACCTGAAAAAATCTCCCGCATTCCGGCTGCCGGCGGATGAGACCGTCCGGCTGGAAAACTTTACCCTCACCGACAATCCCGGCATCGATTACGGAACGCTCGTCCGGGGATACATAATCCCGCCCGCGGACGGCCGGTACGTTTTCTTCATTTCCAGCGACGATGCCAGCGAACTGCTTCTGGGCGACGGCGAGGACCCGAAGGGCAAAAAGATAATCGCCAGCCTGGACACCTGGAGCGGCCCGGGCGAGTGGAACAAGTATCCGTCGCAGACTTCCAAACCCGTCAGCCTGGCCGCGAACCGGCGTTACTACGTCGAGGTGCTGCACAAGCAGGGTCGCGGGCCTTCGCACCTGGCGGTCGGCTGGCAACTGCCCGACGGCACGCTCGAGCGTCCGATCCCGGGCAAGCGGCTGGCCGCTCCGCTGCCGATCGCGCCGATCGCCACGAGCATCACGTTCCCTGCCACCCGGCCGGCGGCCGAGCACGGAATGCACAAGTATTTCCGGGCGGTGGACGCGAAGGGACCCAAATTCAGCTTCACGATGTCTTACCTGCTCTTCCTGCCGAAGGGATACGAGGCGTCGCCAAAGCCCGTCCCGATGTTGGTGTACCTGCACGGCAACACGCACCAGGGTGAAAACCTGGACGGCATTCTGAACGAAGGCCCCGCCCACAGACTCGCCGAAAACCGGGAACTCCGCGAGTGGTTCCCGTTCCTGGCGCTCTTTCCGCAGCTTCCGCCAGAGCGGCGGTTCGAGACGCGAGGGTCCGCCATCGCCATCGCCGAACTCATCCGGCACGTCGCCCGGACGTACCGGGTCGACAGCGACCGGATATACCTTACCGGCCTGAGCATGGGCGGACAGGGGACGTGGCACCTGGCCATGGAGTCGCCGGAACTTTTCGCCGCGATCGCCCCGATCTCCGCCCCGGCGGTCAACCCGGAACTCGCGGCCGAGCGGCTGAAAATGCCCGTCTGGATCATCTGCGGGGGCAGCGACGACTGGTACACAAAAGGCTCCCGCCAGATGCGAGATGCGCTGATTTCCGCCGGCACGACGGTCAAATTCACCGAACATCCGGGCGAGGGGCACGGCGTGTGGGACCATTGCTACCCCGACCGGAAATTTTACGAATGGTTTCTCGAAAATCGCAGGGGCCAGCCGGCAAGCAGAATCGCCACACAGCCGGCCAGCAGGAGCGCCTCTCAACCGGCCAGCGCCGCCACGAGGCAATCGCAATGACAACGCCGGGCAACCGAATTCGCGTGCTTGGGATCGACCCGGGCCTGAACATCACGGGCTACGGCTGCGTGGATTTTGTCGGCACACGGCCCGAGTTGGTCGAGGCAGGGGCTTTGCGGACCAGTCCGCGAGGACAGATGCCCCAGCGGATCGCCCAGCTCCACGAGGACCTCGCCGCCCTGATCGCCGACCTGCACCCCGACGTGATCGCCGTCGAGCAGCTTTACTCCCACTACAAGCACCCGCGGACGGCGATCCTGATGGGACACGCCCGCGGCGTGCTGCTGCTGGCGGCGGCCCAGGCCGGCCTGGGCGTCCGGAACATGGCAGCCACCATGGTCAAAAAGAGCCTCACCGGCAACGGCCACGCCAGCAAGCAGCAGGTCCAGAAGGCCATCCAGGGCGTGTTCAAACTCGCCGAGCCGCCCTCCCCGCCCGACGTCGCCGACGCACTGGCCATCGCGCTCTGCGCAGGAACAAGGTTGTAGAATATGAATTTGGTGGCACCCTCAAACGGAACTGCATTGCAGCGAAGTTTGGGGGTGGTTGTTTGAGCAAGGATATTACATTCATCCCCAAGCTCCGCGTTGCTTCGCTTGAGGGTGCCACCAAATCAGCAACTTTCGCTTCGTCCCCTGTTGCCTTGCCGGGAAAAACCGTATAATTCGCCGGCAATGATCGCCCGTGTTACAGGACGGCTTGAGGAAGTCAGGGACGGCTCGGCGTTGCTCGATGTCGGGGGCGGGCTTTGGTACGAGGTGTTCATCCCGGCCTGCGACATGGAACGCCTGTCGAAAAAAATCAACCAGGACGTCATCCTCTACACCATTCATTACATGGAAGGCGATCCCTCGCACGGTGCGATCACGCCGCGGCTGGTGGGATTCCTGGCCGAGTCGGACCGCAAATTCTTTCGCCTGTTCACCACGGTAAAGGGCATAGGCGCCCGCAAGGCGCTGCGAGCGTTGGCCCGGCCGGTCGGCGAGATAGCATCCGCCATCCAGGCCAAGGACGCCCGGTTCCTCCGCAGCCTGCCGGAGATCGGCCCGCGAATGTCCGAGCAGATCATCGCGGAACTCAACGGCAAGGTGGACGACTTCGCCGGCCCGGCCTCCGCGGAAGCCCCCGAACTGCCCGAGGGCGCCGCCGAGGCCCTGGCCGTGCTCGTCCAGCTCGGCGAGAAGCGGCCCGACGCCCAGGCCCTCGTCGAGCGCGTCCTGGCCGTCTCGCCGGACATCGAATCGACCGAGGAGATCATCCAGCAGGCGTACAAGATCAAGGCCGGCGGCGGCTGACGGGACCGGATAACCAATGGCACGCGAGAAAATAATATCATCGACGAGCACGGGCGCGGAGGACGAGCAGTTCAACACCTCGCTTCGCCCGGCCACGCTCGACGAGTGCATCGGCGTGGGCGACCTGCTGGAGAAGCTGCGAATCTCGATCACCGCCGCCCGCAAGCGGGCCGAGCCGATGGAACACGTGCTGCTGCACGGCCCGCCGGGGCTGGGCAAGACCACGCTTGCTTATGTCATCGCCCACGAGATGGGCAGCACCATAAAGGTTACCAGCGGCCCGGCCCTCACCCGCCCCAGCGACCTCATCGGCATTTTGACCAACATGGAAAACCGCGACGTGCTGTTCATAGATGAGATTCACCGCCTGCCGCCGGCCGTCGAGGAGTACATCTACCCGGCGATGGAGGACTACAAGGTCGATTTTATCGTCGATTCGGGCATGCACAGCAGGACGATCAATCTGCCACTAAAACCTTTCACGCTTATCGGCGCGACGACGCGGGCCGGAATGCTCAGCCCGCCGCTGCGGACGCGGTTCGGAATCTCGCACCATCTGGATTTCTGGTCGCCGCAGGACCTGCTCCGCCGCTGCACGATGAGCGCCCAGATGCTAAAAATGCCCTACGACGGCCCGGCCCTGGAGCAGCTCGCCGCCCGCGCCCGCGGCACGCCGCGAATCGCCAACCGCCTGCTCCGCCGCTGCCGCGACTTCGCGCAGGTCAAGGCCGACGGAAGGCTCACCGTCCAGACTGTCCGCGACGGGCTTAAACTCGAGGGGATCGACGAACTCGGCATGGACGAACTGGACCGGCGGTTCCTGCGGGTCATCATCGACACGTACAAGGGCGGCCCCGTGGGCATCGAGGCCGTCGCCGCCACGCTCGGTGAGGAGAACGACACGCTCGTGGACATGGTCGAGCCGTTCCTGCTCCAATCCGGCCTGCTCGCCCGAACGCGCAAAGGCCGGCTGGCCACCATCAAGGCCTACCAGCACCTGGGCCTCGCCTGCCCCGACCGGCCCGAGCAGAGCCTCTTTGAAAGCGAGCAGGACCAGGAGGAAAAATAAGAATGAACTCCAGGTATATTTTTGTGCCGCCTTTTCCAAAAGAAATATTCGGGATAGTCGAATACATTCTGATGATATTTATCGCATTGTTTGTCATAGCAATTGGTTACGGATTTGTTCGTTGGATGCTAATGCGAATAAAACATGGGCCATTGGAGGATATGTTCAAATTGGATAAATATGCAACTGTTGTTCGAGTGGGCAGTATTTTTTGTCTTTTATTTGGAATATTGGGATTCTGCTGGAGGAACTTTTATTCGTTGTCAACATTATGTTGGCGGTGTGGAGAAACCAGAGTCCATGAATTTTATGAGGCAACTATTATAAGTTTATATCCCGTCTATCTGGGCATATTGGCCTTCATGTTCGGCATGGCGGCGGCGATGATTCTCAAACACATCGGATCAAAATATTCCGCCGCGCCCGAACCATCCCAGCCGGAAAACAAACAAGGACAGGAGGGGAAATAAACATGTTTGTAAAGAGGATAATAACACTCGTTTCTCTACTTTTCATGAGTTTCTATTTGTTTTCATGTTCGTCAGAAAGTAACCATCTTTTATGTGGCAAATGGATCAGCGAACCCCAAAATGGTCCTCTTAGTTCGTATCTGATTTTATCAGAGGATGGCAGTTTTCTCATGGGTGACATAGATAAGGGCAAAGAATATCTCGGAATTACCGGGAAATGGAAAGCAGATAAAACTTCAATTATTTTAAAAATTAACACGAGCCAATCCTGCAAAGTGAAAGAAGGACAGGAAATAAAAGCTTCATATATTATGAATGGGAAACAGGAGTTTGAAATCTCGGAATCAGGAAGCAACCAGAAACCCACGATCTTCAGGAGGCAAAACCAATCAGGCGTGGACGAACGAAAATAAGCTGGTGTCATGGTTGGTGAAGTTAAAAAATGACAGAAATGGTGCCATGCTCACATCTGTTTGTGAGCATGTGCTTTTTTAGAGCTGTTCATAAATTCAGGCGGACTTTATCAACATGGCTGAAAAATATACGAGTGGAAATGAAAAAAGCACATGGCCGCAAACTGATGCGGCCATGGCACCCTTTTTTACCATTAAGTGCGAAATCCTGACATGCCACCAGCCTACAAATCTTCCGCCCTACCGGGCTGAGAATTGGCATGGCGGCGTCGATGATTCTCAAACACATCGGCTCAAAATATGCTGGCGATAAAAATGCCATGACAGACATTCCGTTCCGCAGGGACGAGCGATAATAGCCCAGCGATTTATCGCTGGGGAAAAGATTTCCCAAAATATTGCCAGCCCCGCCAGGGGCGGAAGAATCCGAAATAGAATATCTGGAATGAAATATTCTTTCGTCCCTGCCGGGACTTGTTGGTTTTATCGACGCGCTACTTTTGGTTGAAACACACGAGAATGTTAGGAAACTCAAATAGTCGTCCGTCAAGTTTGAACGGTAGAATAAGGACTTACGATCAAAGTAGCGCTGTCGTGCTACACTTCTTCGCCCCCTGCGGGGCGGCAGAAGTATGTGCAACTCGCCGACAGGCCACGGCGCGCCTGCCGTGCCAGGGTTGTACGCGGAATAGCTGACATCCCGTTCGCGAACACACCGTTTTGAATGAAGATTGTGGCATGAATTTGGCGGTCCGTTATTTCGCCCTTTCAGGGCTTGGGAATTTTAGGCCTTCCTTCCCAGGGCTTCGCCCTGGGCTGTCATATTGCGCCCCTTTGGGGCTTACAGACAAAGTGAAAAAAGGTATGCCTGCCATTACGCCTGAGAGCATATCAATTCCGGTCGAAAAACCACGAATCGTTTCCATTTCATTTCTTATGGGTTTGTTCATTTTTCTTACCACGTTGCGAAGGTTTTCTGCCATGCGGCCTTGGCGTCGGCGAGCGGCAGGTCGATGATGTTTTTCCCGTCGGCGCGGACGGCCAGATTGCCTGAATCGTTGATTCTGCCCAGTTCGCCGAACGGGCAGTCGCGGACGAGTCGCAGGAACGCGTCATAGTTCCGCGGGGCGACCTCGATGAGGAACCGGCCGGCCGACTCGCTGAAGAGCGTTTTCGGCACGGTGAGGCTGCCGTCGATCGGCACGGCGGCAAGGTCGAGTTCCATTCCCAGCCCGCCGGCAAAGGCCATCTCTGCCGCTGCGACGGCCAGCCCGCCCTCGGACAGGTCGTGGCAGGCGCGGACCAGTCCGGCCTGGATTGCCGACTGGATCGCCCGCATCACCCGCAGATTGACGGCCGAATCGACCGGCGGGACGTCCGTTCCGCTTTGAAGACCCTCGGCCAGCAGGTAATGGCTGCCGCCCATCAGCCCTTGGGTGCGGCCGAGAATGAATATGTAATTCCCCGCCTCCTTTGCGTCGGCGGTTACGCACTTGCCGGCGTCGTCTATCACGCTGATCGCCGAGATAAGCAGAGTCGGCGGAATCGCGATGGTCTGGCCGGAATCGGTTCTGAACTCGTTGTTGAGCGAATCCTTGCCGCTGATGAACGGCGTGCCGTAGGCGATCGCCGCGTCGTAACAGGCCTTGGCGGCCTGCACCAGCCCGGCCATCCGGTCGGGCTTGTTGCAGTTGCCCCAGCAGAAGTTGTCCAGTATCGCGGTGCGATCCATGTTGCCGCCGACCGCGACGCAGTTCCGCAGCGCCTCATCAACGGCGTGCAGGGCGCTCTGATACGGATCGAGCTCGCCCAGCTGCGGGTTCATGCCGCAGGCGATCACCACGGCCCGGCTGCTGCCGAGCACCGGCCGCACGACGGCCGCGTCGCCGGGCGAGTCCTGGCCGACTCCGACCAGCGGCTTGACGGCGCTGCCGCCCTGGACCTCGTGATCGTACTGGCGGATGATCCATTCCTTGCTGGCCACGTTCGGGCTGGCGAGTATCTTCAGCAGCGCATCATTATATTTGTCCTGCTGGCGGGGCGAGGGCGAAGGCCGGTAGCGGCGGACCAGCACGGCATCCTTCGTCGGGCGCGGCAGGCCCTCGTGCAGAAAATCCATGCCCAGTTCGCCGACGCCCTGGCCGGCGTAGAACAGCCGCAGCTTTTTGTCGCTCGTGCCGAACGTGCCAATGACGACCGCCTCGACGCCCTCGTCTGCGAATACTTTCAGAATGCGATCCACATTGGCCGGCGGGACGGAAAGCACCATCCGTTCCTGCGCCTCGGATATCCATATCTCGGAATATGACAGGCCGGCATATTTCAGCGGCACTCGGTCGAGGTGAATCTCGGCGCCGAGTTTCTCACCCATTTCGCCGACGGCCGAGCTTAGCCCGCCCGCGCCGCAGTCGGTTATCGCGCTGAAAAGCCCGGCGTCGCGAGCCTGAATGATCGTGTCGAGCGTCTTCTTTTCGGTTATGGCGTTGCCGATCTGGACGGCGTGGCTGAACTCGGTCTGATGCTCGTGCGTGAGCTCTCCGCTGCTGAAGGTCGCCCCGTGAATGCCGTCGCGGCCGGTCCTGCCGCCGACCACTATGACGGCGTCGCCGGTTCGGGGTTCCTTGAAGCACTTGTCTTTGGGCAGCAGGCCCACCGTGCCGCAGAAGACCAGCGGATTGCCCATATAATTCGGGTCGAAGTAGACGGCCCCGTTGACGGTGGGAATGCCCATGCGGTTGCCATAGTCGCGCACGCCGGCCACCACGCCGCGCATCACCCGCCGCGGATGCAGCACGCCGCGCGGCACGTCCGCCGGCGGAACGTCGGGCGGGCCGAAGCAGAAAATATCGGTGTTGGCCACCGGTTTTGCGCCTAGCCCAGTGCCCATCGGGTCGCGTATTACCCCGCCGATGCCAGTGCTCGCCCCGCCGTAAGGCTCGATCGCCGACGGGTGGTTGTGCGTCTCGACCTTGAAGCAGACGGCGTACTTGTCGTCGAACTCGATCACGCCGGCGTTATCCTTGAAGACGCTGATGCACCACGGCCTGGCGAGCTTTTCTGTTGCGGCAAAAACGGTGCTCTTGATGAGATTGGGTATCTCCTCGATGAGCTGCCCCTTTTCGTCGCGGACTCGCACGTCGCTGCGGAAGGTCTTGTGGACGCAATGCTCGGACCACGTCTGGGCGATCATCTCGAGTTCCACGTCGCGCGGCTCGCGGCCGAGTTTACGGAAGTATTCCTGAACGGCCTTCATCTCGGTGAGGTTCAGGAACAGGTCGCCGTCTTTGGAGAGTTTTTCGAGGGCCGCGTCGCCGAGTTGGCGGATCGGAACCTCGATTATCTTGAATTTGTATTCGTGGCCGTGGACCTCCGGCGGAGTGTGGTCGGCGAAGTGGACATCCTCGATGACGGGATTGGCCAGCAGGCTGCGGGCGATCGCATCGAGGTCCGTCCGAGCCAGTTGGCCGTCCAGTTCGTAACGCCTGGCGGTCCGAACTTCGGTTACCGGCAGGCCCATGTCCTTGATTGCCTGGATGGTCGAATCAGCCACAGGGTCCATCACGCCGGGTTTGAGATGGACCTCGATGATCGAGCCTTGAGCGGATGACTTATTCGCGTCAGCCTTGCCGGTGCTGACGGCCGAGGCCTGACAATCAGATTCCTCGACAACCGGATCGACCAGCAGTTCGCGCGCGACGCGATTGGCCTGATCCGCCGTGAGCTGGCCGTAGACGAAGAACAGCCTTGCCGACCGCACCGATTCAACTGCCGCGATGCCGAGTTCCCTGATTTGTGCAAGCACGCCTTCGGCGTGAGGATCGCCGAACTGCCGCCGCGGCCGGATGGTTATTCTGAACGCCTTTGATGCCCCGGCCTGAACTTGCTTTGAGGAGTTTCTGTCGTCCCGGGTTGAAGCGGACGATTCCCTGACGGCCTGACGATCATCTGCCGCCTCGCCGGCGTCGGACCGGTCCGCTCCGAATATCGAACCTAACAACCGTAAAAGCCATCTCATAGCATTCCTTTGCCTGTCGCAGAAATTCTCTCGGCCGCCCGCACGAAGGCAGGCGCCGTCGTTGGTGAAAGGGGGATTTTAATCATCCTCGCCCGCGCAGGCAACGGCCAATCGTGTGTGAAGAGCAGGATCAGGTTTCGGCGGGATCGACGTCCCGGTCTGCGAACAATCGCTCATAGTTGACGTTGGGCTGCGGGATCAGCGCCTTGACGTCCGCCCGCCATGCCAGCAGGCGTTTGTGAAGCCCATCCCTGACGGCCGGCTCTTTGGTGGACAACTCGTGCAGCTCGCCCGGATCGGCCTCCAGGTCGAACAGTTCCAGATGGTTGTCCTCGAAATATTCGACGAGTTTCCACTTTCCGGCCCGGACGCTGCACGCCGGCACGCCGCCCTGATTCGGATAGTGAGGATAATGCCAGAATATCGCGTCGCGATTGAGCCGGTTTGCGCCTCTGAGCGGCCCCATAATGCTCTGGCCGTCGCAGTGCTGGGCCGGGATAAGCGGCAGGCCGGCCGCCTCCAGGAACGTCGGATAAAAATCCGTCGAGGTTACCGGCACGTCGCACTGGCTGGCTGGGGCGACCACGCCGGGCCAGCGGGCGATCTGGCAGACCCGCGTCCCGCCGTCCTGTATCCACCCCTTGCCCTCAGCGTAGGGCAGGTTGCAGGTCGGCGAACCTTCGGCGGAAGAAAGCCCGCCGTTGTCGGACGTGAAGATAACCAGCGTGTCGCGGTCTTTGCCGGCCTCGGCCAGGGCCTTCATCAGCCGGCCGATGTTCCAGTCGAGGTTTTCGACCATCGCCGCGTAAGCCGGGTCCGACTGAAAAACGCGGCGGGCGATCCGCTGTTTGCGTTTGTGCCAGCATGTATAATGCCCGCCTTCCACGAGCGACTGTTTTTTATCCAGGCCCATCGCGGCTGCCTTGCGGCGATACTTTTCCACCAGGTCCGGCGGCGACTGAATTGGTATATGCACCGCGTAATGGCAAAGGTGCAGGAAGAACGGCCTGTCGCCGGCGGCTTGTATCAGCCGGATCGATTCGTCGGTGAGGCGGTCGGTGAGATATTCTCCGGCCGGGCCGTCGGCGAGCTTCGGATTGCCGTACGGGCTCCAGTAAGTCCGCGGCATTCCCCAGCCGCAGCCGCCGAGGTTAACCTCAAAGCCGTGATCCTCCGGCAGCGAACCGGTCCCGCCCAGGTGCCACTTGCCCACGTGCCACACGGCGTAGCCGCCCTCGCGCAGGGCCGAGGCTATCGTGTGCTCGGTCCGCGGCAGGAAGTGGAAATACGGCACGTCGCACAGCCGCCCGAAGGCGTGCCCGCCGATATATTGCGTGATGCCAACTCGGGCCGGATATCGCCCGGTCATCACGCTGGCCCGCGTCGGCGAACAGACCGGACATGAGGCATAGGCGTTGGTGAACCGCATACCCTCGGCGGCGAGTCTGTCGAGATTGGGCGTTTCGTAAAATCCGCTGCCGAAACACCCCAGGTCGCGGCAGCCAAGATCGTCTATCAGTATGAATATGATGTTCGGTTTACATGGCATAAGAATACCTCTCATCATTTGCCGTCAAATTATCGTTTCGACGTTCAAATAGTGAATTTTAAAGTATGTGGCGACGTTTGCGAAGGTAAAAAAAGGCAGAAATGTAATCCCATGTTGCGTGAGAATTGGTAATGGGTCAGTTACAGGGGGATTGTGGTGCGGACATCCGATTTCGCAACTCGTCCGGCGAAGCATGTGCGAAACCGGATGCCCGTGCCACAAACGCAAGGAACGCTTGTGCTACTTTTCCAGCGGTCAACTATGGCGGGGGGGCGGGGGTTTGGTTACCATCATTCCTCAAGGAACAGGAAAATGAGCAAGAAAACGGTTTTGAGGAAATCGGCCGCGAAGGTTTTTGCCAACAGCGGCGGCGCGGCGGAGTCAGTCAAGGCCGGTCGGCGAGCGGGATATTTCGGTCCGTACGGCGGGCGGTTCGTGCCCGAAACGCTTGTTTCAGCGCTGGATGAGCTTGAACGACATTACAAGGCCGCGATGAAGGACAAGTCCTTCCGCGCCGAGCTGGACAACTGCTATCGCAACATCGCGGGCCGGCCCAGCGAGCTTTATTTCGCCCGCCGGCTGACCGAGGCGCTCGGCGGGGCGAAAATCTACCTCAAGCGCGAGGACATGAACCACACCGGTGCGCACAAGATCAACAACACTCTCGGCCAGGCGCTGCTGACGCTGCGGATGGGCAAGAAGCGGGTGATCGCCGAGACGGGCGCCGGCCAGCACGGCGTGGCGACGGCGACGGCGGCGGCAGTCTTTGGCCTTCAGTGCGACGTCTACATGGGCACCGAGGACATCCGCCGCCAGTCGCTCAACGTCTTCCGGATGCAGCTATTGGGCGCGAAGGTCGTGCCGGTCTCTTCGGGACAGAAGACGCTCAAGGACGCCCTCAACGAGGCGATGCGCGACTGGATGGGCAGCGTCGGGCACACGCACTACATAATCGGCTCAGTCGCCGGTCCGCACCCGTTTCCGACGATGGTCCGCGAGTTCCAGAGCTGCATCGGGCGCGAGGCCCGTCGGCAGATGCTCGCGGCCGAGGGGCGGCTGCCCGACCTGATCGTCGCGTGCGTGGGCGGCGGCAGCAATTCGGCCGGCATCTTCGCGCCGATGATCCGCGACAGGTCGGTCGCGATGCTCGGCGTCGAGGCCGGCGGACGCGGGCCAGGCATCGGCGACCACGCCTCCACACTCTGCAAGGGCAAACCCGGCGTGCTGCACGGCTCGCTGAGCTACGTGCTCCAGGACGCCGACGGCAACACCGCGCCGGTCCACAGCGTCTCGGCAGGGCTGGATTATCCCGGAGTCGGGCCGGAACATTCGTATTGGAAGGACACCGGCCGGGTCAAATACGTCTCGTGTTCCGACGACCGGGCCATCGACGCGGTGATGACGCTGGCGAGGACCGAGGGGATCATCCCGGCCCTGGAATCGGCACACGCGGTGGCCGAGGCGGTCAGGCTGGCGCCGAAGATGAAAAAGAACAGGATTATCCTCATCTGCCTTTCCGGCCGCGGCGACAAGGACTGCAACGAGATCGCATCCATCCTGGAGAAGCGGAAGAAGAAATAAAGTGCGGCGATGCAGACGGCCGCGAAAAGGAGTGAAAATGAAATCATGTATCGTTGCCATTCTGGCCGGGCTGATTGTCGCGGGCTGCGGCAACCCGCAAGGCCCGAATCCCAATGCAGCCGGCACGCAGCCGGCCGGGAAGGAAACATCTTACCCGGTCGTAACGTTACATAAGGATCTGACCGGGCTGGTTGGCAAACGGGTTTTCGTCCAGGGCGTGGCGGAGAATCGCAAGTATGCCGCCTTCGTAGCCGGCGTCGATGTTTTTGTTTGGGACAAGTCCGACTGGCCGGACTCAGTGGTCGGCAAAAGCGTTCTCGTCCTGGGCGATCTGGCGATTGTGGACGACCGCGCCACGACGCGAGACTCAAACGGCGAGATACGGCAGACATCGAGCAGCGTTCTGTACGTGCTGAAGAATGCGAAATGGGAACTGGTAAAACCGAAAAAATAGCCGCTGTCCTGCTGGACAAGTCCTGTTTGGCTTCGGTTTCATTGCATGAATTTTCGGAAAGACAATAATACCTTGCAAGTTCAGTGCGACCAACTTGGAGGCTCGCAGAGCCGGCAGAAAGTAGCCCCGGGTAAAGCGAAGTCCGCCGTCAGGCGGACGAAGCGAAACCCGGGGACAAGTCGTCCATTAAATGAAGTTTCTAATTTTCGATCCCGCCACTGGCAAACGAACCATGATCCCAGGACACTACCGCCAACATTGTTGTTGATTCACAGTGCTGTCGTGGGATTTGCTGCTTTAAATACTGCCATTGGCAGGGATGGCCAAAACACTTCGGCCGGGAAGGCCGTCCCACAAGCAGCCAGAATCGCGTTCGGCATTGTCGGCGAGGGCGTTCACCGATCAAGTCTCATCTGCCGTGGCGCGAGCGGAGCTTTGGAAACTTTTTTAATGACGACACAACCCCAGGTTCCACGACGAGCGACTTCGTCGCGTCGTTGCTTCACCTGGGGCTACGATCTGCCGGCCCTCCGGGCCTTAAACCACGGCAACACGGATCCGCAAAGTGCGAAGAATTGGTATTTACCTGTCGTATCGTCCGGCGTAGCAACTGAACAATACCAAACCATGTTCCTGGGATGAGAATTTCAAAGAGGTTTTCGCATGAAAAACAGGTTGGCTGAAGTTTTCAAGCAGGCGACCGCCTCCGGCCGCAAGACGCTCGTGCCGTTCATCACCGCTGGCTACCCCGACGCGGCGACTACCGGCGCTCTTCTGACGGAGTTAGAACGGATAGGCGTGCGGGTCTGCGAGCTTGGCGTGCCGTTCAGCGACCCGATCGCCGACGGGCCTGTCATCCAGGCCTCGTACACCGACGCGCTGGCAAGCGGTTTCAAGACCGGCCAGGCGTTTGAAATTGCAAGGCGATATCGCAACCGGGGCGGGCGGATGGCGCTGGTGATGATGGTGAGCTACTCGCTGGTTTTCAAACAGGGGCCGGGAAAATTTCTGGCCAGAGCGGCCGGCGCCGGCTTCGACGGCCTGATCGTGCCCGATCTGCCGCTGGAGGAGGCCGGCCGGTTCGAGGCGATGGCCGCCAGGGCGGGGCTTGCCAACGTCATGCTGATCGCGCCGACCAGCCCGCTGGCCCGCAGGATCAGGATCGCCGGGCACAGCCGAGGCTTCATTTATTATATGTCGGTGGCCGGGATAACAGGCGAGCGGGTCAGCCTGCCGAAGACGACTATCCGGGCCGTGGCGGAACTGCGCCGCAAAATCCGGCTCCCGGTCTGTTTAGGCTTTGGCATCTCAAGCCCGCGGACGGTCCGCCTGGCCTGCTCGGCCGCCGACGGCGCGATCGTCGGCTCGGCCATCGTCAGACGCATCGCCGATTGCGTCCAGTCCGGTGCGTCCGGAAAAAAGCTCGTCGCCAGCGTCGGCAGATTTGTCGGCGGACTGCTAAAGGCGGCAAAATCGTCGCGATAGCGATAGATCATGCTGAACTTTCTGCTCATCAAGTTCGTGAAGTTCTGCCTGGCTCTGCGGTATCGGATCCGCGTGAGGGGCCTGGATAAAATCGCGGCAAAGGGCACGGGCGGCATTCTTTTCCTGCCCAACCACCCGGCCCTGATCGATCCGATCATAATGCAGTCGATCCTTCAGCCGGTGTTTCGCGTCCGGGCGCTGGCCGACCGCGAGCAGATTGATCGGTTCTTCGTCCGATGGCTCGCCAGAAGGGTAAACGTGATTCCCATCCTCGATCCGGCCAGGGCGAATGAGGAAAACCGCCAGGTGATCCAGGCCGGGCTGGACGAGTGCGCCAAGGTCCTGCGGGCCGGCCAGAACGTCCTGCTCTATCCGGCCGGACATATTTACACAACCCGACACGAGCATCTCCGCGGCAATTCCGGCGTGGAAATCCTGCTTCAGCAGGTTCCGCAGGCCCGCGTGGTGCTGGTCCGCCAGACGGGGCTGTGGGGCAGCGCGTTCAGCCGGGCCGGCGACGGAACCATGCCCAGCGTCGCCCATGTCCTGGCTGAGGGGCTGCCGGACCTGATTGTCAGCGGTCTGTTGTACGCGCCGAAACGCAGCGTCGACGTGGAATTTGTCGAGCCGGCCGATCTGCCGCGCGGCACCGGCAGAAATTTGCTTAACGAGTATCTGAAAAATTTCTACAACGCCAAGGCCCCGCCGAACACATATGTTCCCCGGACGATCTGGGAAGGCGGCAGGCCGGTTGCCGTGCCAGAATCCGCCGCTCACCAGATATCCGGCGACTCTGCCGGAGTGCCGCAGGCCACGAGGCGGATTGTCCTGGATTATCTGAAACAGCTAACCGACCGGACCGACATCGCCGACCGGATGAACCTTGCGGCCGACCTGGGCCTTGACAGCCTCGACCGCGGCGACCTGCTGATCTGGATGGAAAACGAGTTAGGCAATCCGCAGGGCGACGTGGAGTCGATCAACACCGTCGGCGACTTGATTTTGGCGGCCTGCGGCGCGGCAATTTCATCCGCGCCGGCGGACATCAAGCCCGTGCCGCGGAAATGGTTAGCTGCCGGCGTGCGCACCCGCCGTGCAGACGGGAAAGACCGGCAGCGGGTCGCGGTCGCGCCGGGTTCGACAATTGCCGAGAGCTTTCTGGCCCAGGCGGCCCAGTCGCCCGGCCGGGTGATCGTCGCCGACCAGATGCGCGGGACGCTGACGTACCGCGATCTGATTACGGCGATAACAGTGCTGCGGCCGCTGATCGAAAAACTGCCCGGAGAGCATCTGGGCATCATGCTGCCGGCCTCGTGCGCAGCGGCGACGCTCTACCTGGCCGCGATGTTCGCCGGCAAGACGCCTGTGATGGTCAACTGGACGGTCGGCCAGCGGAATCTCCTGCACTGCCTCGACCACGTGAATTGCAGGTCGGTCGTAACGGCCGGAGCGATGGTTCGCCGCCTGGCGGACCAGGGGATGGACCTGTCTGGCGTGAAGGACAGGCTCGTTGAACTTGAATCGCTGGCCGGCGGAATATCAACCTGGACGAAGCTGCGGGCCGCTGCCGCCGCGCGATTAAGCTGGGCGAGTCTGCGATCCGCATCTGTCAGCCCCACCGCGGCCATCCTGTTCACCAGCGGCTCGGAGACTTTCCCCAAGGCCGTGCCGCTCTCGCACGTCAATATACTGACCAATG
>JACRIL010000273.1 GCA_016235825.1 Planctomycetota bacterium | reverse complement strand
TCCGCCGATCCGTCACTTCCACGTCGCGTTGGCCCGCCAGCGGTTCAAAGATCATGAAGATGTTCGCCACACCGTTGCGGACATACTCGTAATCGTAATGAGCCGCCTGGCCCGGTGCAACCGGAGCGGGCGTTCGCGTTTCACCGATCAACTGCTTGCTGGTCTCGTCCAGGCACACGACCGGGCGCTTGGGGTCATATGGACGTTTGTAAACTTCCAGCACGTCTTCCATCTTGCAGACAAACTCGGCGTTGGCCTGGGGCGGAATATCCGCCGTCGCCCAAAACGATGAATTTTCGGCCCGGAAACCAGTGAATCAGCACGGCAACCAATTGTCTGGCCAACTCAGCCGGCGTCTTGTGGCGTCGGCCTTCAACGCGATTAAGTTCTGCCGGCCTGTACAATGCCGCCAGCACAGGCAGCGCCCATCGTCGCCAGGTGAATGGGAACTTGACGGATATGGCCAGCACGACCCATTTGTGCCCCCATCGCCAGACGATGTGTTTGTGGCTGGAGCGAACGGCGTCGTGATGGCAGCCTTTGCCGTAGACGTGTCTGCCTTTGTGCTGGGCCGTCGTGTCGTCCATGGCGACAATCACAGGTTGGTCAGGGTCCGTCCAGCGAAGGACAGCCTGCGCCAACATTCTGCCCAACGGCCAGAGCGACCATGCGGCCCGGGAAAAGACCCGATGGCAGGTGCTGAAATGGCCGTCAATCAGGCCTTGCACCATTCGGAGCATGCCGGTTATCGGTCATCCTAAGCCACAAACTCGATCGCGCCTGCCGAAACATACGGGACGCCGTTCGCCTTGCGGAGTTGGAGGACGCCTGCGGGGTGAAGCTCGTCTTCGTGGAGAATCAGTTCGGACCGGGTGCGGCGGGGATGCTGTCCTTCAACGTGATGGCCGCCGTTGCCCAGTATTACAGCGATAATTTGCGGACGGAGGTAATGAAAGGCCAGAACGAGAAGGTATTGCAGGGCTGGCTGCCGTGCGGAGTTCCCTTCGGCTATACGAATGTCGAGAACCGCGACGAGCCAATCCTGCCGCATCCCGAAGAGTCCCAGACGGTCATCCGCATGTTTGACCTGTATTCTACCGGGAACATGACGTTTGAGATGCTCACCGAGCAACTATGGCGGGAAGGTCATATCTATCGTCCCAGCCAGCCGAAGTTCAGCCGGACGGGATTGTCCTACATGCTGAACAACCGCTTTTATATCGGTGAGATCAACTATCGCGGCCAGACGCATCCCGGCAGGCACAAGCCGCTGGTGTCCCGGCAAATGTTCCAGGCCTGCCAGGAAGTGCTGAATGGCAGGACGCGAAGTACCAACAACAGGAACCACCCGCTGACCGGCGGGGTATTCACCTGCGCCTATTGCGGCAGCATGATAACGGGAGAGCTTATCCGCCGTTCACTCAGGAACGGCGAGGTGCGGGAACACCTGTATTACCGCTGTGCCAACAATCACCCGAACCATCCGACGGTCCGTTGGAAGGCGGAGGACCTGGAACAGGCGATCCACGAGGATTTGGCATCGATGAAGCTGGACGCGGAGTTGGCGGATTGGTTCCGACGCTCACTGACGGCGGCGTTTGCTGACACCGACGCCCAGCAGCAGCGCCAACGCCAGATGCTGCTCAAACGCCGCACTGAACTGACCAACATGCAGGACCGTCTGCTTTCGGCCTATTTGTCCAGTAATATTGACGAGGTGGCATTTCAGAATAAAAGCGTCGATCTCAAGGCCCAATTGGGTGAGACGGAAGCCGCCCTTCAATCATGCGGCGATATGGACAGCAGCCGGGGCGATGCAGCTCTGGCCCTGTTCAACTGGAGTCAGCAAGCGGCGGATGTTTGGTTCGGTTCAAAGATGGATGTAAAACGGGAAATCCTCGGAGAGATAGCTTTGAACCGCACTCTAAGCGACGTAACCCTTTGCCTGGAAAAAAGAAAGCCGTTCGACATTCTGGTCAAACGGCCTTCTTTCCAGTCAAGTCGGGGCGGAGGGATTTGAACCCTCGACCTCTTGACCCCCAGTCAAGCACGCTAGACCAAGCTGCGCTACGCCCCGGGTCAAGACAGCATGCCGGCCCGAATGAAATCTGGCCCACAAACGACAGGCCATATTCCGTCGGCGTCGGCTGACGAGAGGATTATTCCCGATTCCGGCAGGAAAGTCAAGCAAAGCCGTTTCCCAAGTGTAATGGTTTGTTGCGGGGAGTCTTGTAGTGCGGGCAAGTCTTGCCTGCATGAAAAGAAAAATCGCAGGCGATCTCGTCCGGCGAAGTCGGAACGCCTGCACAGCAAAATCGCAGAAAGTTTTCCCGCGTTATCCCGATTCAGGTTGCATCGGCAGATTTGATTCGCGGCACATTTTGCCGGTTTCGCCGGCCGGCGTTGCTGATAACATTTTGATTTCAAAGAGGTTAGGCATTATACTGCGGCCGTGCGATGTTTCAGGCCGGCGGCGACGAGTGCTGTAAATGGCCCGAAAATTGCACTATAATAGGCGTTTATCGCGAGAAATGGCCGGAAATAATATGCAATCATCGGGCAGTCGAGATTTCGGGATCAAGCTGGACGGGCGCGTCCTTGCCTTCATTCAGGGCAGGATGAGCTCGGGGCGTTTTCCCGGAAAGATACTCGCTCCGTTTTTCGGCCGGCCGATCATTGAGCATTTGATCGACCGGGTGGCGATGGCGGTGGGGCGCGACAATGTGGTGGTGGCGACCAGCGACGCCGGCAGCGACGATCCGGTTGCATGGTATCTGGATGGAATCGGCGTGAAAAAGTTTCGCGGGCCGCTGGACGATGTGTTTGCGCGGTTTGTTCTGTGCCTGAAGGCCAATCCGTGCGACTGGTTTTTTCGCGTCTGCGCCGACAGCCCGCTGCTCGACCCGTCGCTGTTCGGCCTGGCCGCGTCGCGCTGCCGGAATGAAATTGATCTGGTTACGAACGTTTTTCCGCGGACGTTTCCGAAGGGCCAGAGCGTCGAGCTGCTCAAGGCCGGGACGTTTGCCGCGATCGACCAGTCGGCCCTGACGGACCAACAGCGCGAGCACCTGACGAAAGTTTATTACGACAACCCGGAAAAATATCGTATTGTGAACGTGAAGCTGTCCGGCGCGATTAAGGGGCCGGAAAGCTGCGTCGTGGATACCATCGAGGACTTGCGGCAGCTTGAGGCTCACCTTGCCGTGACAAAACCGCAAGACGCCTGCATCGGGCAGTTCGGCCGGAGCGATTGAATTTGACGATTGACGAAAAACTCGGCGTGGCGGTGGTCGGCATGGGGATCGGCCGGCAGCACGCGCTTGCATACAAGGCTGACCCGGCCTGCCGGCTCGTCAAACTGTTCGACCTGGACGCCGGGCGGTCGCAGGCTGTTGCCAAGGAACTTGGATTGGAAGCAGACGCAGTTGCCGACAGCTACGAACAGATTCTCGATTGCCGGCAGGTCGATATCGTCTCGATAGCGTCATATGACGATGCCCATTACGAGCAGGTCCTTGCAGCAATAGGAGCAGGCAAACACGTCTTCGTCGAAAAGCCGCTCTGCGGCACGCTCGATCAGGCGGGGCGGATAAAAAAGATCGTGGCTGGCCGCAAGGGCGTCGTCAAACTGGGGTGCAACCTGGTCCTGCGGGCCGCGCCGCTTTACGTCTGGCTGAGGCGGGAGATTCAGGCCGGCAGGTTCGGCGAGATTTACGCCTTCGACGGCGAATATCTTTACGGCCGGCTGCACAAGATAACCGACGGCTGGCGGAAGGATGTGAAGGATTATTCCGTGATGCTGGGCGGCGGGATACATATTATCGACCTGATGCTCTGGCTGACGGGGCTGCGGCCGGCGAGCGTCTTTGCCGCCGGCAACCGGATATGCAGCGGCGGGACTGCCTTCGCCTACGACGATTTTTCGGCGGCAACGTTCATGTCCGCCGGCGGGCCGGTGGCCAGGATAACCGCCAACTTCGGCTGCGTGCACGAGCATCAGCACGTGGTGCGAATTTACGGCACGAAGGGCACGTTTTTATACGACGACGCCGGCCCGCGAATACACGACGGCAGGGACGGCGAGGATAAGATCACCAGACTTGACCTTGCTCCGCTGCCGGCGTCGAAGGGCGACCTGATACCGGTCTTTGTCCGTTCGATTCAGCATGGCGGGGGCGACGACCCGAATCCGTTTTTCGACGGGATCAGCCTTGCGGCGGCCGCGGATTTATCGTTAAAGTCAGGTAAAATTCAGGAGATTTCCTACGCATGACGCGAAATATTCCATTCGGCAGGCCGTGGATAACCGACGACGAGCGCAAGGCGGTGCTCGAGGTGCTCGCCGGCGACGTTCTGACTCACGGCCCGCAGGGGCATGAATTCGAGAAGGAGTTCGCCGCCTTCGTCGGCCCCCAGGCCAACTGCGTTTCGCTCAGTTCAGGCATGGCCTCACTGCATTTGTCGTATTATTATCTGGGCATCGGCCCGGGCGATGAAGTGATCGTGCCGGCCCAGACGCACATCGCCACAGTGCACGCGGCGGAGTTCGTCGGCGCCCGGCCGGTCTTCGCCGACTGCGACGCCCGCACGGGCAACATAACCGCCGCGGCCGTCGAAAAGCTCATCACTCCGCGGACCAAGGCCATCGGGCTGGTTCATTTCCTGGGCATCCCGTGCGACATGGACCCGATCATGGAAATAGCGAGAGCGAAGAACCTCAAGGTCGTCGAGGACTGCGCCATCGCAATCGGCGCGACGTACAGGGGCAAACACGTCGGGCTGTTCGGCGACGCGGGATGCTTTTCGTTCTATCCGGTCAAGCACATTACCACCGGCGACGGCGGGATGTATCTCAGCCGACACAAGGAGGCGACCGAAAAAGTCGGCAAGATTCGGGCCTTCGGCGTGGACCGCAGCTTCGCGCAGCGGGCGATTCCCGGCATGTACGACGTTCCGGACCTGGGCCTCAACTACCGCATGAGCGACATCAACGCCTCAATAGGCCGTCAGCAGATCAAAAAGCTGCCCGAAATCCTCAGCCGGCGGGCGGCGAATTTTGCGGCCCTCAAGGCGGCATTGTCCGGCCTGGCTGACGTTACGATCATCGACTCGGTCGATCCGGCCTGCCGCAACAGCCATTATTGCCTCAGCGCCGTGCTGGGCGGCAAATTGGGCCCAAAACGCAACGACGTTGTCGCGGCACTCAAGGCCGCCGGGCTGGGCACGAGCGTCTATTATCCCCAGCCGACGCCCAGGATGACTTACTATCGCAACAAATACGGGTATGACGAATCGAAGTATCCCAACGCCGCACGGATAAGCGACTGCTCGATCGCCCTGCCGGTCGGGCCGCACCTTAATGTGCAGGACATGGAATACATTGGACAGCTTTTCAGCAAAACCGTGAAGGAGATCGCATGAGCGACATTGATCTGAAGAACCGCCGGGTCGTTTTGGTTGGTGGGGCCGGGTTCATCGGGCATCATCTGGCGCTGCAACTCAAGGCCGCCGGGGCGCACGTCGAGATTATCGACGGCTTGCAGGTCAACAACCTGCTGACCTATTCGGCATTCAACGGCGACTCCAAGGTCGGCGAATTATACCTTTCGATAATCAACCAGCGGCTCGACCTGATAAGGCAGGCGGGCATCCCGCTGCATCCGCAGGACGCCAGGGATTATCACGCCTTCGGCCGAATCCTGGAGAAGATCAAGCCTCAGGCGATAGTCCATCTGGCGGCAGTCGCACACGCCGGTTCGGCCAACAAGGACCCGTACAGCACATTCGACCACAGCCTGCGGACGCTGGAAAACGCCCTGGACTACGCCCGCGGCAAGCTCGAACAGTTCGTGTTCTTCTCGTCCAGCATGGCCTACGGCAACTTCATGACTCCCGAGGTGTCCGAGGAGCATCCTCTCAATCCCATGGGGATATACGGGGCGCTGAAGCTGTCGGGCGAGAAGATGGTCATCGCCTATAATCAGGTATTCAATCTGCCTTACACAATCGTCCGGCCGTCAGCCTTGTACGGCCCGCGATGCGTCAGCAGGCGGGTCGGCCAAATATTCATTGAAAGCGCGATGAAGAGCAGTCCGCTGCGCGTGGACGGAGACGGGAACGAAAAACTCGACTTCACCTACATAGACGACCTCGTGCAGGGCATCAAACTGGTCCTTCAAAAACCGCAGGCCATCAACCAGACGTTCAACATCACCTACGGCCAATCGCGGTCGATCAACGACCTTGTCGAGATAGTCAGGAAGAGCTTCGAGGGCATCCCGGTCGAATACGTCAAGCGGGACAAGCTGATGCCGTTCCGCGGAACGCTGAGCATTAAAAAGGCCCAGGAGATGCTCGGGTACAAGCCGGAGAACCCGATTGAGGTCGGCATACCCAAATACATCGACTGGTATCGCAAGCTGGATAAGAACGGCCAGTTCATGATCGACATCAAGGTGGAACGGTGAGGTTGCAGCGGGACGAGTGGCTTTCGCAGGTGATGCGGCGGGAGGTTTACCGGGCGGTCCTGCCGCCGGGTCCGCCCGGGAACGTCCAGCCGCTGACGGCGGACGCCCTGGTTACCGTCGCCGGCGGAAAGGACGCATTTTTTTACGCCAAGCTGCCGGCAGACAACATAGGGATTTCACTGCGGCTCCAGGAAGCGGGATTTTACACGGTCGAGGGGAGCCTGATTTTCGAGCGGCCGGTCAAACCGGCCTTGAGGGCGGTCAAAACCGCCGTTGCGGTCCGCCAGGCCGCTTCGTCGGACAAGGAACAGGTTCTCGACATCGCCGGCCGATGCTTCACCCGCACGCGGTTCTACATGGATCCGAACATTCCGCACGAGGTCGCCGCCGAGATCAAGCGCCAGTGGGCGGCGAATTATTTTTCCGGGGCGCGGGGCGAGCGGATTTATTCAGCCCATCTGTCCGGCCGGTGCGTGGGCTTTCTGGCGGCGCTGGGCGGGGCCGACAAAGACGGCAGAAAAGTCAGATGCATAGACCTGGTCGGAGTGGATCCGGACTTTCAGGGCAAGGGCGCGGGACGCGAGTTGGTGAGGCAGTACATCGCCGACGCGATCGGCAGGTACGATCTGCTGCGACTGGGCACGCAGTTGTGCAACGTTCCGGCGGCAAGGCTTTATTTGGCGACGGGCTTTAAAATAGCCGACTCGCAGTGGGTTCTTCATGCACACGTAAGAAGCGGAAAGGTCGTGCGATGAAAATAGGCGGTATCGATCTGGCCGGGAAGCGGCTGCTGATCGCCGAGCTTGGCAACAACCACGAAGGCGACGCGGATGTCGCGATGAAGATGGTCGAGGAGGCCGCGGCGGCCGGCGCGGGGGCCGTCAAGGTGCAGGTAATCGACCCGATCAGGCTCGTGAACCGCTCGCAGACGCAGCGGATCGAACAGCTCACGAAATTCCGCCTGCCGATGCCGGTGCTTACCAGAATGGCCGGGCGGGCGAAGAAGCTGGGTATGCTGTTCATCGCCTCGGCGTTCGACATCCAGAGCCTCGAAAAAGTGGCGGGGCTGATCGACGCGGTCAAGATCGCCTCCGGCGACGTGGACTTTCATCCGCTGCTGACAAAAGCGGCCGGCCTGGGCAAGCCAATTTTGCTGTCGACGGGCATGAACAGCCTGGACGAGATTCAGTCGGCCCTGGAGGCCATCAAGGCCAATCTGTCTTCGCCCTGCCGGCTTCAAAGCCACGTCGCCCTGCTGCACTGCGTCAGCCTGTACCCGGTCCTGCTTGCGGACGCGAACATGGCCATGATAAAAACCCTGTCCGACATGTTCAGTCTGACGGTCGGCTATTCGGACCACACGCTGGGGATTCAGGCGGCGGTGCTCTCGCTGGCGATGGGCGCCAGGATCATCGAGAAGCATTTCACGCTCGACAAGACGCGGCAGGGCTTTCGCGATCATGCCCTGTCGGCCGACCCGGCGGACCTGAAGGCCCTGGCCGAGGCCGTCGCGCAGTATGACGCGATGATGGGGCACGGCAATAAGGAATTATCCGAGGCCGAGCGGCAGATGGCGCAGGCCGCCAGACGGTCGATTGTGGCGGCGTGCGACCTGCCTGCCGGAAAAATCCTCGGTTGGGCCGACCTGGAATACGTCCGGCCGCGCAGCGGCCTGGCCCCCTCGCATGCCTCGGGCCTGATCGGCAGAAAACTCGCCGTCGCACTCAAGATGCACGACTTGATCCTGTCCGAGCATCTTGTGGCGGATTAGGATATTTGAGAAAGAATGTGCGGAATCGCGGGATATTTCGGGACCAGGAAGATCGGCAGAGCGGCCATCGACGGCTGCCTGAAACTCATGGGCAGGCGAGGCCCCGATTACGCCGGATTCCGGCAGTTCGTCAACCAGACCGGCAGGAACGTCTGCCTGCTGCACAGCCGGCTGAGCATTCTCGATCTGGACCCGCGGAGCAATCAGCCGTTCAACGTCGCCGACAAATGGCTGGTCTTCAACGGCGAACTTTACAACTACGTCGAACGCAAGGCGGAACTGTCCGCGATGGGCGAAAAATTCCAGACCACTTCCGACACCGAGGTCCTGATCCACTGCATCCGCCGGCAGGGCTTAGCTGTGCTGGACAAGTGCGAGGGGATGTGGGCGTTCGCATATTACGACCAGGCCGACGGGGCGCTGGCGCTCTGCCGCGACCGGTTCGGCGAAAAACCGCTGTATTATTACCAGGATGACGCCGGGCTGTATTTCGGCTCGGAGGTCAAATTCATTCACGCTCTTCTGGGCAGGCGGCTCGCGGTCAATATCGATCATCTCTATCGGTACATCGTCAACGGATACAAGGCGCTCTACAAGGAGGACAAAACCTTTTTCGTCGGCCTGAAGGAGGTGCCTTCTGCCGGTCTGTTGAAAATTGACGCCGCCGGCAATGTTTCCCGTTCGTCGTACTGGCGGCCGAGGCTTGCTGTGCAGGACGGCATGACCCGCCAGGATGCTATCGAGGGCGCACGAAAGCGGCTGTTCCGGGCCGTCGAAATCCGGCTGCGGGCCGACGTGCCCCTGGCGTTCTGCATGAGCGGCGGAGTCGATTCAAATTCACTCATCAGCATCGCCAAAAACATCTTCGGCTACGACGTGCACGGTTTCACCATCGTCAACAGCGACGCCCGCTACGAAGAGCAGGACATGGTGGATTACGCCGTCAGGCAGCTCAAGATCAAACACACGCCGATACCTGTCAACACCAGCAGCTTTCTGTCCAAACTCCGCGAGCTGGTGAAGTATCACGACTCGCCGGTGTATACGATCAGTTATTACGCTCACTGGCTGCTGATGGAGAGCATTCACGCCAACGGCTATCGGATATCGGTCAGCGGCACGGCGGCCGATGAATTGTTCAGCGGATATTACGACCATCACGTCATGTACCTGGCCGGGGTGAAGAACGATCCGGCCCTGCACGAAGCGTCGCTGCTGGCCTGGGAAAAGCATGTCAAGCCGATCGTGCGGAACCGGTATCTTTCCGACCCGGAAATGTTCGTGCGGGACAGGGACTTCCGCGGGCACATCTATCTCGACGCCGACGATTTCGCGTCGTACCTGCACAAGCCCTGGGCCGAGTCCTTCGCCGAGAGCAATTACGCGGCCGGCCTGCTGCAAAACCGGATGCTCAATGAACTGTTCAACGAGGCCGTCCCGGTCATCCTGCACGAGGACGATCTGAACGCGATGTATTACTCGATCGAGAACCGCTCGCCGTTCCTGGATCGCGACCTGATGGAGTTCTGCTTCAGCATTCCGCCGCGACACCTCGTGCGGGACGGCTGCGCCAAGTCAGTCCTGCGCGATTCGATGGCCGGCATCGTGCCGCAGGCCATTCTGGATAATCGCCGCAAGGTCGGCTTCAACGCGCCGATATTCTCGTTCCTGGACGTGCGCGATCCGGCCGTGCGGAGCGAACTGCTGGCCGACGGGCCGATCTGGGGCCACATCAGGAAGGATAAGATAGAAAAGATCATCGAAAAACCCGACCTGCCCAACAGCGAAAGCAAGTTCCTGTTCTACTTTCTTTCGAGTAAAATGTTCCTCGAGGAGCTGGGCTGATGAGATATTGCAATCGCTGCGTGATACCGGATACCCGGCCGAACATCGAGATAGGCGCCGACGGCGTCTGCAACGCCTGCCGCGCCCATCTGGAGCGAAAAGCAATTGACTGGCCGGGGCGGGAAGGGGCGTTCAGACAGGTAGTCGCCCGGGCAAAGTCGCGGAGCAAGGGGTACAACTGTCTGATTCCGGTCAGCGGCGGAAAGGACAGCACCTGGCAGGTCGTAACGTGCCTCGAGTACGGCCTCAAACCGCTGTGCGTAACGTGGAAGACGCCCGCGCGAACCGAGATCGGCCGGCAGAACCTTCAGAACCTGATAAATCTCGGCGTCGATCACATCGACTACCAGGTAAGTCCGGCCGTCGAGCGGAAATTCATGTACAAGGCGCTGGTCCGCAAAGGCTCGACCGGGATACCGATGCACATGGCCCTGTTCAACATCCCGCTGGCCATCGCAGTGCGGTTCGACATTCCGCTGGTGGTCTGGGGCGAGAATTCGGCGTTCGAGTACGGCGGCACGGAAGATGAACGCACGGGTTTCCGCCTCGACGCTGACTGGATGAAGAAATACGGCGTAACCAACGGCACGGCCGCCGGCGACTGGATAGATTCGGACCTGACCGAAAAGGAACTGACGCCGTATTTCGGGCCGACCGACCAGGAACTTGCGGCAAAGGGGATCAACGCGGTTTTCCTGGGCTATTATTTTCCCTGGGACGTTCAGACGAGCCTGAAGGTCGCCATAGCGCACGGCTTCAAAATCAGCGACAACCCGAAGACCGGCTACTACGCCTTCGCCGACATCGACGACGATTTCATCTCGATCCATCATTACATCAAGTGGCACAAGTTCGGATTCACGCGGCTGTTCGACAATCTCTCGCTGGAGATCCGCAACGGCCGGCTGACGCGCGACCAAGCCGTCGGGATCATCCGCCAGCGCGGCGACGACACGCCTATCGAGGATATTAAAAAATTCTGCCAGTTTGCCGGCATAACGCTCGAACATTTCTTCGAGATATGCGAGCGGTTCCGCAATAAGGACGTTTGGCGAAAACAGGGCGGCAAGTGGGTCATTCCGGGATTTCTGATTCCCGACTGGAGTTGGCGATGAAGTTTTTTCCGAATGATCCGCCGCGAGAATTCAAGGTCGGCCGCGACGGGCATATCACGCTGCGCGACTGCGGCCGCATTGAATTATCGCCCGACGAGCAGATAACGCTGGTTACGCAGGCAGGCGGGCAGTTCGACGTGGCCCGCAAGGAATTTGGGTTTTACGCCACGCCGTCGCTCAACGGCAGGCTGGTGCGGTTTGGCCTGAGGCCGGCCCTGGTCAAAAGTCCGGGCGACCTGTTTTTCATCCTGCTGGTGGAAAAAGGTTCGGAAAAACTCTTTAAAGAATACATGGCCGACGAGAAGCAGGTCCTCATCTGTTGGCTGGACACAGTGGCCTCGCTGGGCGCGGTGGAAAAGGCCCTCACCGGGCGGGCCGACGAATTTGACTCGACAGCAGTGCGGTGCATCTGCGGCGGCAGGCGGTTCCAGACAACCTTCAAATATTCGACCCCGCCGGCCGGCGAGGTGCGGTTCAAATTCAGCGACACGAAAGATTACAGGCGTTCTATCTTCACTTGCACGACCTGCGGGCACATGCTGTCGGTGCATGAGATGGACATGTCGTCGCTCTACAGCGGGCAGTACGTGGATTCAACTTACGGCGACGCGGCCGGGCTGAAGCAGAACTTCGAGCGGATAATGTCGCTGCCGGAAGGCAAGTCGGATAATCTCGGCCGGGTCGATGCGGTCTGCGATTTCGCGGAGCGGAATTTCGGACGATGGCCGGCGGGGCTGACGCTGCTGGACATCGGTTCGGGCCTGTGCGTCTTTGCGGCGGCGATGAAGGCCCGCGGCTTTGACTGCACGGCCCTCGATCCCGACGCGCGGGCCGTCGAGCACGCCCAAAAGACCGCCGGCGTCCGGGCGGTCTGCAAGGACTTTCTCACCGCCAGCGACATGGGCCAATATGACATCGTAACGTTCAACAAGGTTATCGAGCACGTTCGCGATCCCGTTACGATGCTGGCCAGGTCCCGGCGGCACCTTAAAACCGGCGGGTTCGTGTATGTCGAGCTGCCCGACGGCGAGGCGGCAGCGGCCGGCGGCCCGGGCCGGGAGGAATTTTTCATAGACCACTGGCACGCGTTCAGCACGGCCTCGACGGCGATACTGGCCGCAAAGGCCGGCCTGCGAATCGTCTCGCTCACGCGCCTGCGGGAACCGAGCACGAAATATACAATCCGGGCCTTTCTGGTCCCGGCCTGATTCTTGCAAAACTTTGAATTTATGCTCATAAAATTTGCCGCTTTTTGCCAGTTGGTTTTGATGGGAAGAAATTGTATTTCGCCCCTTCAGGGCTTGAATGCCAGGGTGGTCGATTTTCCAAGGGCAACGCCCTGGGAATTGGCAAGATTAAAATTGTAAAGCCCTGTAAGATGGCATGAGTAAAAAAAGCGGTCTCCTGTCGGGTCGGGTACAATAACCCGAATGAAAGCCAATAGGGGCTTTCAAAACAGGCCAAAGGCCAAGGAGACCGCAATGAGCACAGGTAAGGATATCAT
>JACRIL010000271.1 GCA_016235825.1 Planctomycetota bacterium | reverse complement strand
TCCATGAGTATCAGGGGCGTCTCGCCCCTGAAATGCCCAGAAAACAGCAAAATCCACGGCCAAGATGGCCGTGATACTCATGGGCAAGATGCCCATGCTACTTTTTCAACGGGCTGCTATCCGGATAACTACAATGGCTGCGACGGAGTTGATTTTGCCGCAGGCCAAGAAGCGAGGGCGACGCCGACCTGTATAAGGTCGTCGAGCCCGAGCGACGAAGGGATGCGGCAAAAGCGGCCTGTCCCGGAGGGTTTCGACAAAACGTTCTCTGCAACAATGCCAGATGTGAAAAATGTCCGTATAATATTGACCGCCTGATCAATTAATCGGATTTTACATCAGGCGGTTTGGGGCGTCTGGCGATATCGTGTGAGTGAGTCCTGTTCAAGTTTGGCGGAGTCTTCAGCCTTCCAGGCGCCGCCGGCCAGAAGATCGGCTATGTCGAACCTGGCCAGACTGGTCTGTTCGCCGCGGACTTTCCGCGGATTTACAAAGGCCCAAAGTTCGTCGACGAGGCCTTCGCCGACAAAACTTTTGAAGACGCCAGGCCCGCCTTCGACCAGCAGATACGTCCACTGCCGCCTGCCGAGTTCGTCGAGCATCTGGCCCAGGTTCACCCCGCCCCCGGACGCGGGCACTTCCAGGACTTCCACGCCGCAGAGCCGCAGATGCTCGGCATATGCCCGCCTGGCCGGGTCGCGCACGACAGGCGCTGTAACCACGCAGACCCGCGAGAAGTTGGCGGTTTTAATCAGGTCGCAGCCGGCGGGGATTCGCAGACGGCTGTCGAGGATCACGCGGACCGGCTGGCGGCCCGCGCCGATGCGGTTGGTCAGCAGCGGATTGTCCAGCAGGACCGTGCCTATGCCGACCAGTATTCCGTCGCAAAGTCCGCGAAGTTCGTGCACTTTTTTCCGGGCCTGCTCGCCGGCGATCCATCTGCCCTGCGAGGGCGGCAGCGACAGATACCCGTCGGCGGTCTGCGCCCATTTGCAGATGACCCATGGCCGGCGGCGGGTGCGAAGTTTCAGATATGGCGCCAGGAGGCTGCGGGCCTGCCGCTCCAGCACGCCGACGGTAACCGCGACGCCGGCCTCGGCGAGGCGCTTGTGTCCCTGGCCGGCCATCCGCTCGTCCGGATCGACCATGGCGGAGACCACCCGGCTGATGCCCGATGAGATTATCGCCTCGGTGCAGGGAGGCGTCTTGCCGAAATGGCAGCACGGTTCGAGGTTGACGTACAGGGTTGCGCCCTGCGTGTCGATGCCGGCAGCTCTGGCGGCGTTGATGACCTCGACTTCAGCGTGAGGCCCGCCGAACCGCCGGTGCCATGCGCTTGCCAGTTTCCGGCCGTCGCGGGCAAGAACCGCCCCGACCATCGGATTGGGCTCTACGGCCCCACGCCCGTTGACGGCGCAGGAAAACGCGATTGACATGAAATGTTCATCGAGGTCCGGCATATATGTATTATAATAGGTAAAGGCATAAAAACAAAAACCCCTTATCTTATTGCGGAAGGAGCGCGGATCGTGAGACATTTTACGTGGTTTATGGGACTTTCGGCAGCGTGCTCACTGGTTCTTGCCCAGTGCGCCTGCCTATCCATCAATTCCGACAAGACTGAGTCGGACAAATCCGCGTCGTCGGGCGACAAGTCTGGGCGGGACAAGCCGGCCGGCCAGAATATCGACGTCTCCGGCGATTCCAGCCGGACAGACCCCGGTAAGAGCCAGTTGATAACCGGCGACGGCGATTCGCCGACAGCCGGCCGGCCGGACGTCGAACAGGTCGCCAATGGGACAATCTACTGGTCCAAATCCCAGATCGTGGCCGGCGGCGTCGGCAAGGCCCCGGCCAAATATGCGGGCGGACAGGCTGCCGCGATGGCCATGCGGGCCGCCAGGATCGACGCCGCCAGAAACGCCCTTAACATACTTATTAACATAAAAATCGGTTCCTCCGGCCCGGACGGCGACATCCCCGTACAGGGCATTCTCAAAAACTTCGAGGAAACATCCTGCACCTACGACCAGCAGACCCGCACGGCCGCGTGCACCATTCGGGTCAAATTCTAGCCGGCTGGAGAGAGAAATTTTCCGGCTTTTGAGTTCTCCGGCTTTATTTTTACTCAGGAAATGTTACAAATGTAGCGTTCTCCAGGATGCGCCTTTTTATGGGAAAGGAATTCGGCATGAAGACGTTTTTTGCCCTGGTTCCGATATTAACCGTCATTTCAGCCGCATATTACTTTGGCGCGGGGTTTTCCTCCGCGGACAGCCCTGCCGGGGGCAAATCGCCTGCGGCCTCGCAGCCGCAAACCCAATCGCAGGACAATGCGTATATACGGATGCTCATCGAGGACGTGCGCAACAACACGCCTTGGGGCAAGGAATCCGGCGGCCTGGCCTGCCGGCTCCTCGTGAATCCGAAACTCCGCGTCGGAGAGCCTATCTTCATGGTCGTCGAGTTTAAAAACGCCTCGAACGAAGATTTATCCGTTGTAGCGGCCTTCTCCCCGTTTGTCAACGATGCGGGATTCCTGGAAGTTACATGTCCGGACGGACGGAAAATATCGCCGAAGTTCATCAGGTCAGTTATTACCGTCGTGGCGGCGATAGAGTCCGGCGACACGCTTAAGGTCTATTTTGCCGATCTGAATGAAATTCTCCTCTTTGACTCGAGCAGCAGTTGGGGCAAGCCCAGCCTGTTCGACAAGCCGGGCAAATACTCGCTGGCCTATTCATTCACAGGCCGCAAACTGCCTCGGAGGCCTGGTATAGAAGAAATCAAGGTGTGGGAAAACAAGATCGAGGCCGCCGCGACATTTGAAATTGAGCCGATGGACAAAGACGACCTGGTGGTCCACGAATGGGGGGTCTTCTCGATCTACAGTGACGTCGGGTACGCCAATGCAAACATGAGGGCGGAGTGGGAATCGCTGCCGGGCTTTTTCTATCGCCAGTTTCCGCCGGACAACAGAAGAATGGGCAGCGTTTATAATATGGGCAATGTCGACAAGCCGGTCATGTATTTCTATTCGCCCAGGCCGTTCTGGAGGCTCTACGTCAGCGTGGATTTCAAAGAGGGCGCGCCGGTGGTCTGGTGGCCATGCAGCCGCGAACCACGATTTGAAACCGACAGGACCGGAAAAACTTTGTCGAAACTCTCTCATAAGGTGGTTTGGGAGGCGCTGGCGGGAGACTTTCACCCCAATTTTTCAATCTCCGGCAACGGGCATCTGTACTCCAATATTTATGGCGAACTGGATATTGACGGCAAAGGACCATGGCAGAAGGCGTCGGAAACCCCGCTGCCGGACGATTCATGGATGGCCGCTGCAAGATTGAAAAAGGCCCTTCTCATAAACACCGCCGGAGTGCCGGACGAAGCTGCGGCCCGCCGGGTGCGGAGCGTTACTGAAACGGAGCGGTTCCTCTATTACGACGGACTGGTGCCGGCGCCGGATTATCTCAGGTTGCAGTCATATGGCGGGCAGGGGCCAGTCCTGTGCAATACGGGCAAGGCCGATATCCAAAATCTTTTTGTGATAGACCGGCGCAACTGGCAGAAGGACAAGCCTGTCCGTTTCGCGCAGATCGGCAGGCTCGATGCCGGCGGGGAGATCAAGGTCGAATTTGAGGAACAGCCGGCCAAGGATTGGCCGGCCGGCGCAGTTAAAAAAGTCCGCCAGGTCCTGATCGACGCGGGTCTGTTTGAGGAGGAGGCGGATTCCATGCTGAAAATCTGGGAAAAAGGCCTGTTTGCCCGCGACGGTCTGACCGCCTTTTACGTGCTGCCCCGGGCCGAATACGACCGCCTGCTGCCGCTCAAGATCGAACCGGCCCCCAGCGCGATCGTCCGCGTCGGCCTGGCCCTGCACCCCAACATGGCGACGGCTGATGAAATCAAGGCACTTGAGGAAAAGATCAGGGAGCTGGCGGCAAAACTGCAATCCAACGCGGTGGCGGTCCACAAGCCGGCGATGAAGGCCTTGCTCGAGATGGGGCCGCCCATCGTGCCGTTTCTGCAAAAAGCCATAAATGAATCCGCCAGCCAGGAACTGAAGGAACGCGGCCAGCGAGTGCTCGATCAACTTGACGCCGGCACATATCTCAAAGAAACCGGGACGGAAAAAAAGACCGCCGATCGGGATTCATGAATCCGCAAATCCGGAGTGCGAGATCAATCGATCGTCCTGCGGCGGCGAAAAAAATCCCCGGCCAGTTATGGGTCGGGGACTTTCGTAAAATCTTCGCTCCCGCCACTGTGCCGGTGACGCCGGGATTACCGAACCATTTGCCGCAAGTGGGCGGCTGCCTGAATCCGGAGATTCACGGACTCGCCGCCGCGGGGTCATGTTTGACTGTTCGTTTATTATCCCGGCCGCCTGTCGGTCACGGCAGAAGCGGTCGATTTATCGATCTTCATAAGCTGCAAAGTCCCTGCCAATAATTGCATCTTACCGCTGACTTCCGTCGAGCTTGCGTCAACTATCTGCAAACAAAGATGTTGCGAACGCATTTATTGCGTGTCGGCCTGTTGATTGTTTGGGGCGGAAATCAGACTGGGCGGTTTTTTTACAACATCTGAGGAAAAAATTATCCGGCGATGGCTGGGGCGGAATTTTTAAGGGTGGATGACGGGAATCGAACCCGCAACCCTCGGGACCACAACCCGATGCTCTAACCAATTGAGCTACATCCACCGTGCGTTGAGGCCTGCAAAAGGCCGTTTCTTTGTGTCGCGGCCATCTTGGCCGCGTGTGCCGCAGGCGTCTCGCCTGCGGAAAAGAACAACAATCTGCGAGGGCAGGATGCCATCGCTACACGCGGGCGGGACGCCCGCGACACAAAAGAAATGTATCAGATTTATCCTGGCGAGTCAATCAGGGCGCTGCCGGTCCGGCTGGTCCGTCCGGTTTTGGTTGTCCAGCCTGCATCTTTGCAATCAGATGTTTGAGCGTCAGGCCCTGGATCAGGATGGAGAAGATCACCACAAAATATGTCATGGTGAGGATGATGTCGCGGGCGTGTTCCTGGCGTTTGGTGAGGTAGGGCAGCGACATGGCCAGGGCCAGCGGCAGGCCGCCGCGCAGCCCGGCCCATGTCGAGATTTTCACCGAGTGAGGCGCAAACCGGCAGCGGAACCGCAGCAGGTGAGTCGGCAGGCCGATGCTGATGAACCGTCCGATCAGCACCGCCGGAATCGCCGTCAGCCCTACCAGCACGCATTCGACGGTCTCCAAGCCTATCGAGCGGGTTACCAGCACAACCTCCAGCCCGACTATCACGAACAGTATGGCGTTGCCTATCTGGTCTATCAGTTCCCAGAACGAGCCGAGATACTCGTGCGACTTGCCGGCCTGCACAAGCTTGCGATGCTCGTTGCCGACCATGACGGCCGCGACGATGACGGCCAGCACGCCCGATGTCCCTATCGCCTGGGCCAGCACATATCCGCCGCACGCGATGGCCAGCGTAACCTTGGCCTGAACGAGCAAGCTGTCGGAGCGGCGCAGAATCAGGCAGCCGATGTATCCGAGCGCCAGACCCAGGGCGATTCCGCCCATGCAGTGGGCCAGGAAGAGTTTCAGTATCCATGCGGCACTGACGGCCGCCTGAGAACCGTTGACGTAAAGCTCCAGAACCGCCACGAACATCACCACGCCGATCCCGTCGTTGAAGAGCGACTCGCCGGCGATGTCGGCCCGCAAATCCTTCGGCGCCCCGGCCCGCCTGAGGATCGTCAGGACCGCGATGGTGTCGGTCGGCGAGATCAGGGCGCCGAAGAGCAGGCAGGGGATGAAATCGACGGGATGCCCCACCCAAAACGCGATCCGCCAGACGATGCCCGCGACTATGAACGCCGTGCCGACGGTTCCGACAATCGTGAACACGGCGATCTGCCATTTTCTGCCTGCCAGTTCCGACAGGTTGGCGTCGCGGGCCCCCGCGAACAACAGGAACCCCAGCAGGCCGTTGAGCAGCAGGTTGCCCAGATCGATCTGGTCGATCATCGCCAGCACTTTTCGGTCGGTCTGACAACCCAGGAAATCCAGGCCCAGCAGCGACAGCCCCAGGACCAGGCTGGCAACCAGCGCCCCGATGATCGGCTGGAGGCCCAGGAAGCGGTGGTTGAAGTAGCTTATCAGGGCCGTCAGCGTCAGCAGGATGGCGAGATTCTGGAATACCTGCACGGCGGGTCCTTCAATTGGTTCAGGACAATAATTGTTTTCGCGAGTCGGCGGATCGTTTTATCGGCCAGCGGGCGAACGCCTCGATGGCGTGATATTCCGGCAGGCCCAGCGTGTCGTAAAGTTTTGCGCTGGCCATGTTGCGGTCCTCGGCCCGCTGCCAGAATTCGCGATTGTCGTACGGCCCGGGGAACATGGCCGTGTCTTTCTGGCTCTGATGGCGGAAGATGGCGCGGCGCTTCTGGCTCAGTTCGTCGGGCGCAAGCGGCACGGCCATGTCGATCTGCTCGACGGGCCATTCCTGCCATGCCCCGCGATAAAGCCACAGCTCGGGCTTTCTGGCGGCCGATTTGTTGTATTGCTCCAGCGCCTGCATCGCCGCGGCAAGGCACATGCGGTGCGTGCCGTGCGGGTCGGACATGTCGCCGGCGGCGAAGATTATGTCCGGCTTGACCTCGTCCAGGATTTTTTCGACCGCATGGACGTCCTGCCGCACGATGGGCAGCTTCTGCACCTTGCCGGTGTTGTAGAACGGCATGTTGAGAAAGTGGCAGTTGGCCTCGGACACGCCGCAGAACTTCGCCGCCGCAACCGCCTCGGTCCGGCGGATGAGGATCTTGACGGCCTGGACCTCCGGGCTGTCTATGTCGCCGGGGCTTTTGTTCCGCAGGAATTTCTCGATGTGCTCCTCGATGCTGCGGGTCTGCTTGGGCGTCAGGCCGAAGATGTCGTTGAACTGCCGCACGAAATCGGCGAAGCGGTCCACGTCGTAGTCGAAGACGCTCAGGAATCCGCTGACCATGTACGCGACGTGGACCTCGTGCCCCTGTTTGACGAATCGCGACATCGTGCCGGCCATGCAGATCACGTCGTCGTCGGGGTGCGGGCTGAGAATGAGGACCTTTTTGGGTTTTTCTTTTCCGCCGGGCCAGCCGGTGATGGTGTTCATCAGCCGCTTGAATGCGTCGATATTAAGCTGGTAGCAGCCGCGGCGATTGTGTATCAGTTCGGCCAGGCCGTTCTCGGCGTAGTCCTCGTCGGTGAGCTTGAGGATCGGGCGGGAGAGTTTCTGCGACAGCCAGATGACGGCCTTGCGCTCGAGCAGTTCGTCCCAGACGCAGCTTCCCAGCAGCCAGGGCGTCGCCATTCGCGCCAGGCAGGCCGCGGCGGCCTCGTCGAGATAGAACGTGCAGGCCGGGTGGCTCTGCAAAAATGTCGCCGCCACGCTGCTGGATATCTCGCCCTCGATGGCCCGCTGGACGATCGGGGCCTTGTGCTCGCCGAAGGCCAGCAGGGCGATTTCGCGGCCCTCCAGTATCGAGCCGACGCCCATGCTGATCGCCTGTGCGGGCACGTTCTCCTCGCCGAAAAAGTCGCCCGCGGCGTCCTTGCGGGTTACGGCGTCGAGGTACACCAGGCGGGTCCGGCTTTCACGGCCGGAGCCAGGCTCGTTGAAGCCGATGTGCCCGGTCCGCCCGATGCCGAGAATCTGGAAGTCGATCCCGCCGCAGCGGCGGATATTTTCCTCGTACTGGCGGCAGAAGGACTCGACCTTGTCGGGGCCGACTGTTCCGGCCGGGATGTTTATCTCGCCCTTGGGAATGTTCACGTGGCCGAAAAAGTTCTCGTTCATCCAGCGGTGGTACGACTGGAACGCGTCGGGCTGGATCGGCCAGTATTCGTCGAGGTTGAACGTTATGACGTTCGAGAAATCCAGCCCCTCGTTTTTATGCAGGCGGATCAGCTCGCGGTAGACGTTGATGGGCGTGTGGCCGGTGGCAAGGCCTAACACGGCCTTTTTGCCCTCGGCCGACCGCCGGCGGATCAGGTCGGCGATCCTGGCGGCAACCGCCGACGACGCCCGGGCGTTGTCCTCGTAGATTTTCACGGGCAGTTTCTCAAATCTGTTGCTCATGCGTGTTTCTCACAAAATGTACGTTCTTTGAAAGCGACAACATCCCCGCATTAACATGCGGGGCTTTATTATCGGCGAACCATTCATAAAGCCCCCTGCGCCAGCATGGGGATGCTTTTATTTGTAGATATCAAAACAGCATCCCCGCGTTGGCACGCGGAACTTTTCAACCAAAACACATATTAAACTCTAAGGCACTCTAACAAAACCTAGTTTTTGAGCAATGGTTTGGCCGATAAATATTCTGTGTCAGGGAGGACACAACTATGGCCAAACCGCTGCTTACGGACGAATTATGGCGACGCATCCAACCACTTTTGCCGCCGG
>JACRIL010000040.1 GCA_016235825.1 Planctomycetota bacterium | reverse complement strand
TCGCATCGTCGACCGCTCCAGCCGGCAACTTCCGGTCGTCGACCTCGGCTGGATTTCGAGTACAAGCGTAACGGAACGCGGTGCCTTTTTGCCTGCTTCAACGTGGGCACAGGCCACGTGCTGGGCCGATGCACGACCACATGGACGCGGGAGGACTTTCAGGCGGCCAAGACCGAACTGGGGATGGACCACTTCGAGCTCCGCTCGTGGCGAGGAATTCACCGGCACTTCACCTCCTCCGGATTCGAGACGTTCCTGGCGACTATCAGCGTGTGCGTGAGGCCGGGAAGGCCGCGCTCGCCGTGCTTCCGCCAGAAGTTGCAATGCTTGACCTCCCAGACCATCGGCCCCTTCTGGCCGTCCTTGATCCGAAACCGTTGCCACTTCTGCCTGGCAAAGACCCGCGAAAACGCCGCCAGGTTGTTCACCGCGCACGCTTGCGAGGATTTGCGGGCCACCCGCGGATATTGCCGCCTGCGGCCGGAGCGGGCCAGTTCCGCCGGCCGCGGCGCCGACAGGACGCGCGGCTGGCGCACCCAGCCGTAGAAGTCCGAAGGTATCTCCCCCACATAGTTCTGTCCCAGCGCATCCATGCCGTCAAGGAATTCGGCGCCGCGCCCGTACGTCTCGTCGAACGTCCATGCCGAAACGCGAATTCCGTTGCCCATCGCCCGGCGAACCTGGGCCATGGCGATCTGCGGCTTGGTGCGGAACACCACGTCGTCAGGAACTCCCGCCTCGGCCCGACGCAGCGGGTCTTTTGCCCAATCCTCGGGCAAGAACAGGCCGCTGTCCAGCAGACACTGGAAGTCGCCGGCAACGTATCCCATATGCACCGCCATGACACAATTGTCGATCTTGCCGGACCTGCCGCACCATTGCCGCTGGACGCAAGCGGTGTGGCGGCCCTTCTTGGGGCTGCCCGACTCGTCTATGATTCCGATGGCCTTGGGATCGGAATGGTCGCTGGCGACGATCCGCTGCGTGTGATCCCGCATTCGCTCATCATCTCCGGCGG
Organism: Planctomycetota bacterium; assembly: GCA_016235825.1. Lineage (GTDB taxonomy): Bacteria > Planctomycetota > Phycisphaerae > SM23-33 > SM23-33 > JACRIL01. The sequence goes on along the minus strand of JACRIL010000040.1, from coordinate 30,798 downwards.
CCTCGTTGAAAAACCACTGAAGCGTCCGAGGGGGTATCCCGGCCGCCAGAGCGATGGGCTCGACGCTCTTGCGGGGCAGGTCCGACAACTGGCCGCGGATGTAGACCCGCAGGTGTTCGCGAGGTTCGCGACGGCCAAAACAGTCGTCGAACTCGGCCACAAAATGCTTCAGTTCCTTGCCCATAGTCTTTACAAGAACCGCATCCATGTCAATTCTCCTTCCAACCTCGTGGGTTACAAGAAGTTATCGACGCTACCAGCGCCTTCGCTTGAGCCGAAGTCGCGCTGTCGTGTTAATACACGATCAGAAAAAGAAAAATTGGATGCCGCTTTAGCCGTACTTCCCGGAAACACCAGAATGGGAATGTCGAATCAAAGGGAAATAACCGGCAATGCGACAAACGAGCCCATTTCCGCGCATTGGAAAAAGCAGATTTTTGAAGGCTATTTCGGCTTGGCACTGGGGCGAAACGCCGTTGCGGTGGTCGGTCAGCATCAGGGAGTGATAGAATACAAGAAGAACAAGGACAGTCAACCTACTTTCGGCATCGCGATCCTCTCATTGAATGATGGGACCATTCTATGGCAGGAGGAACTTCCTGCCTCACCCGTATGGTGGGGCGTGGCCTTGGACCGGGAAGGAAGCCTGATCATAGCGATGAAAGACGGCAGCATACTGTGCTATGGCAGAAAATAACCAGACTGTTGTGCGTCGTCCACTCGACACTTTCCGCGACTATGAGTATTGAAGGTTGATATTGGCGGGCCGGCAAGATAATCTGGTTGGGTTACGCCGGGCCGGCCGCAAAAAGCCCGGGATGGAGACCGTTTATGGCAGACAACAAAAAAGCCGGGTCGGGCGGCGCGGACGTCGAACAAAAGATCGCGCAGAGCAAGGTGCTGGTCGTGGACGACAACGCCCAGAACCTTGAACTGCTCGTGGCGTACCTGGACACGCTGGGCTGCAAGGTGCTGACCTCGCCCGACGGGCTGGACGCGCTGGAAAAGGTCAAGAGCGGAAAACCCGACCTGATCCTGCTGGACATAATGATGCCGCGGATGAGCGGGTTTGAGGTCTGCCGCAAGCTCAAGAGCGACCCGTCCACCAGGGACATACCGGTCATCATGGTAACGGCCCTGAACGAACTGGGCGACATCGAGCGAGGCGTTGAGAGCGGGACGGACGACTTTGTAACCAAGCCGGTCAACCGGCTGGAACTGCTCACCCGCGTCCGCAACCTGCTCCGCGTCCGCCATCTGAAAGACGAACTGGACAGGACGCTGGCATATCTGAACAACGTCGATTCCGACACGGGCCGGCAGACGAAATGAGCTATCCTTACTCTTACAGGGAACAGCCAGGAGAAAAAATGAGCACACGGAAATTATATTTTGTATTGGCGGTAGTTTTGTCGGCGGGACTGGGCTGCCAGCAGTTGTTTACGCCGGCCGGCCAGCCGCCGGCCGCGCAGTCGCAGCCGGCCCAGGCCCAGCCGCAAGCCGCGACCGGCCCTGCCGGCCAGGGCCAGCCCGCGACGCCGGCCTCGGCGCCACAGCGGACGCCCCTCGAAAATGCCGGGGATCACGCGCAGCCGGCTGAGCCGGTGAAAACTCTTCCGGATTCGGGATCGAAATCCGGCGCCATGCCCGTGGTCTCGCGAAGCACGACCGACGACGGCACGATCGTGGCGACGCTTAAAAACGGCCTGACCGTCATCATCAAGCCCGTCGGCACGACGCCGGTGGTCAGCGTCAAGGCGTTCGTTCGCGCCGGCGCCATGTTCGAGAAAGAATACATGGGCTGCGGAATAAGCCACCTGCTGGAGCACCTGGTGGCTGAGGGCGCCGAGCAGGACAAGGCCAGGACCGACTCCCGCAAGGCCGACAACCGCATCCAGAAGATCGGCGGGCAGTCGAACGCGTCCACGTCGAACGACGACGTCACATATTATATTTCCGCCTCCAGCGGCAAGACCAACGAATGCATCGACCTGGTGGCCGATTGGATGGCCAGGCCGGGTTTCACGGAAGAAGACTTTGTCCGGGAGCACGGCGTGGTTCAGCGCGAGCTGGAGCGGAGCGAGGACAATCCCCAAAGGCAGATGTACCAGGCCAACGCCCGCGCGATTTTCGGGCTGCATCCGGCCGCCACGCCGGTCATCGGCTACAAAGCGCCGCTTGCGGCCCTGACGTTCGGGGACGTCAAAAAATTCCACGCCCGGATGTACATACCGCAGAACATGGTCTTCTGCGTCGTGGGCGACGTGAACGTCCAGGCGGTTCTGGAGCGCATACAGGCCGGCTTCGCCAATTTCAACGCCGCCAGGGAAGTCGATCACACCCTGCCGGAGGTTGCCCCGTTCGGCGGAGTGCTAAGGACGACCCTGACTCATCCGCAAGTGAAGGAAACGTCGGAAATAATAAATTTCCAGTCGATATCGCTGCTGCACGACGACCTGTATGCCCTTGACGTCCTGAGTTTCATCCTTTCCCAGGGCGCATCCAGCAGGCTTATCGACAGGCTTCAGCGGACGAAGAAGCTCGTAACAGCCATCGACACGTCGTCCTGGACGCCCGCGTGGGGCAAAGGCGCGTTCGAGATTACATTCCGCTGCAATCCGGAACTAGCCGACAAGGGCGAGCAGGCCGTTATGGATCAACTCAAACTGATAGCGGCCGAAGGGGTTAATGAAGATGAACTCGCCCGCGCCAAGAAGCAGAAAGTGGCCGAACTGGTTTATTCGCAGCAGACTGTGGAGGCCATAGCCTCCATGCTGGCCAACGACTACATGTCCACCGGCGACGTAACGTTCAGCAGGAACTACACCGCCAACATTCAGAAGGTAACGGCCGAGCAGGTCAGGCAGGCCGCCGTCAAATATTTCCGGTTCGACCGGATGGTCATCACGCGAATGACGCCGGCCGGAAAATCCGCCGCCGTCGCCGCGACCCAGGCGTCCGTTAAAGCCAGCCAGACCGTAACGTTCAGCCTGCCGAACGGCCTGAGGGTCGTGCTTGGGTCGAATAACTCCGTCGGCCTGGTCTCGATGACGCTGGCCACGCGAGGCGGCATGCTGCTGGAAAACAAACAAAACAACGGCATGGGCACGCTCATGGTCAATTTGGCCGGCAAAGGCGCCGGCGACATGAACGCCAAACAGATATCCGATTTCTTCGACAACGCCGGCGGGAACGTCAGCGGACAGTGCGGCAGAAACACCTTTCTCTGGAAGGCCTCCGTCCTGCACGACAGCTTCACGAAGGCCATGGACGTTTTCGCCGAAATCGTGCTGCACCCGACCTGCCCGGCCGAGGAACTCGATATCCTCAAACCGCTGATCCTCTCCGGGATCAACAGAATAGGCCAGGACCGCAACTCGGCGGCGGGCAAATTTTTCCGCGAGAAATTCTTCGGCGACACTCCTTATGGGCTGATGGAGGTCGGCTCGAAAGAAACGGTCGAAAAGGCGACGGCTGAGGCGATCAAGGCGTATCATGACAAACACGTGCTGGCCGGCGACAGCGTGCTGGCGATCTACGGCAACTTCGACCCGCAGGCGGCAAAAAAACAGATTGAAAAAATCTTCGCGTCCATGCCGGCGGGCACAAACAAAATCGAACTGCCCGAAAAGCGCAAGGTGGCCGAGGGCGGCGAGGTTTACGTCCTGCCCAGGCCCGGCGAGTCGGCGGCTACGATCCTTCTGGGCCTGCCGGGCATGACCATAAACGACATGGCTGATAAGTTCGCCATCGATGTGCTGGACGACATCATCAGCGGCTATCACATGCCCTCCGGCTGGCTGCACGAAGAACTGCGGGGCAAGCAGCTCGTTTACGCCGTTCACGCCTGGAACTCGCCTGGCCTGGCGCCGGGGCAGTTTGCCGCCATGGCCGAGTGCCAGCCGGAAAAGGCCCCGATGGTGCTTGAGATAATCCGGAAAAATCTCGAAAAAGCCTCGACGTACACGCCAACGCAGGAAGAGATCGACCAGGCGGTGAACGTCATACTGACGACCGAACTGCTCGACAAGCAGGAGATGTCCGACCTGGCGACTGTAGCGGCCCTCGACATGCTGTATTACAACCGCGACCTGCGAAGCGAACTGGAGAACATGTACCGCATGGTTACGCCGGCCGACGTTACGCGGGTCGCCAAAAAGTATCTGTCCGGGCCGTTCGTGCTGACTGTGGCCACATCCAAACCGGAACTTTTCAAGCCCACCGAAAAACCGGACGCCCAGCCCCCGGCTACCCCGCAAAGGCAGGATTAAACGCATGGATGACAAGAACGATCTGCTGAATCTGTCGGTCAGGGATTTCGCCGCCGCCGTCGCGGCCAAAACGCCGACTCCGGGCGGCGGCAGCGTCGCGGGCGTCGTGGGCGCCCTCGGCGTGGCGCTGGGCGAGATGGCCCTGAATTTCACGATCGGCAAAAAGGCCTTCGCGCAGCACGCGGAGTTCCATTCGCACGCCGCCGAACGGCTCAAACGGGCGCGGACGATGTTCGAGCAACTCGTCGCCGACGACGTTGCCGCCTACGGCCTGTACGCCGAAACGTCGAAACGCCCGGACGGGGCGGAAAAAGACCAGGCGATGCAGCTTGCCCTGGCGGCGGCAGTCAACGTGCCCCGGCAGGCCGCAAAGCTGGCGGTGGCCGTCATGGAAGACCTGCTGGGCCTCGCCGACAAGTGCAACAAGTACCTGCTGAGCGACCTGAAGGCCGGGGCGGTTCTTGCCATGGCCGCCATCATGCTCAGCGACTATAACGTCCGGATAAACGTTCCGCAGCTCGCCGACGCCCAGGCCGCCGCCGACGTCAGCCAGGCCTCGACGGCCGACATAAAGCGGGCCGGCGAACTGATGGAACAGATCGAGAAAATCTGCACGGAAAAGTAGACGCATGAGTGATAAAATCATTTGTAAAACCCTGCATGTTAGCGAGGTGATATTATTGTGTTTTTAAAGCCCCGCATGTAAATGCGGGGATGCTGTTTTTGTTGCTACGAAAAATAACAAATGTCCCCCTGCTGGCGCAGGGGGCTTTATGAATTGTGCCCCTAAAAGGATTACGATTCTGTAAAAATGGGCAAGGAATACGAAATCGCGAAAATCACGGGGATCTGCCAGGGCTGCAACAGGCAGATGCAGCCGGACGAGGATGTCGTCGCCGCCGTCTTCGAGGCCGAAGAACTGCTCGAACGGAGGGACTACTGCCCCGACTGCTGGAACGCCCTGCCTTCCATATCGACCGCCGGCGCGCTGGGCGTCTGGCGGACGAAGGTCCCCCGCCCGCAGGAAAAGAAAAAGCTCCTCATCGACGACGGGCTGATAGTCAATTTCTTCGAGCGTCTTGCCGGCTCGGAGGAGCCGGCAAGGATCAATTTCCGTTTCGTTCTGGCCCTGGTCCTGATGCGGAAAAAATTGCTCGTTTACGACGGAATGTTCAATCGCGACGGCGCGGAAATCTGGAAGATGCACTTCAAAAACACCCCCGAAGCGCACGAGATCGTCAACCCGAAGATGGACGAGGACAAGATCGCCGAGGTGAGCGGGCAGCTCGGCCAGATAATGGAGTGCGATCTGTGAGCCTGAATGATCCGGGATTGTTTGGTGGTCTGCCTCGGCGTTTCGCGGCGGCGGGTCTGGCTGGCCTTCTTGCGATGGCCGGCTGCATTCCATGCCCCAAAACTTCCCTGTCCCTCTCGCGGCTCGTGAACGATTACAACGCCAACTGCCGGCAGGTTCCGCAGCTCTGGGCGCGTGCAAGAATCGCCGTCAGCCTTCCGGGCGAGGCCGGCCTGACGTACAACTGGGGATCGGCCAGTCCGCTTGCTGCGCCCAACGGCCTGCTGCTGCTGTTCAAGCCGCAGCAGGCGCCGGCCGGCGACAGACCGGCGCCATTCGGCCCGGAAGACTGCGACTTCCTGCTCGTCGGCAAGGAAGGCCCGCAGCAGGTCTTCCGCCTGGGATGCAGCGCTGACGAAGGCAAATATTATCTCTGGTACGGTTTCGGCAGCCGCAGCGGCGGATACATCGGCCGGACGCTGCTGGCCGGCGCGCCGGACGTCAAGGGCCTGCCGCTGGATCCTATGCAGCTCCTGTCCGCGCTGGGAATTTGCGAATTGCCCGAAGACCCGGTCGATCTGCCCGCCGTCGCGATGAGCCTCAACGCCGTGCCCGGCCAGTGCGCCTACGTCCTGACGTACATCGACCGGCAGGCTCTGACCGGCAGGATCGTCTTCAAGCGGGAGATGCTGTTCACCTGGGCCGACGACAAACCGCCCCGCCTGTTCCGCGTCAATATATTCGACATGTCCGGCAGGCGTGTCATGACGGCCGACGTGGACAATTATCAGCCGATCGACACGGGCCGGCCGGCCGAAACACAGGCCGCGCAAAACATTCAGCCGCCATCCGTCAACCGGCCCGCCGGACCGATAATGCCGACAAGCATCCGCATCACCTGGCCGGAATCTCCCGGCGGCGTCGAAATCCTGCTTTCCGAGATGACCGCGCAGCCCAAGGCCCAGCGCGAGGCGGTTCGAACCGAGAGCCTGCCGGGCGGGGCGAACCTCGTTCCCATCGACCGCGACGTTCAGCTTCGGGGTCCGCAAAAGTGAAACTGTCAATCCGACTGGCATTGTTGACGGCCTGGGCGATTCTCGCCTCCGCCTCTGCCGCACCCGCCGACGAGGATGTTCTGGCTGCCGGAGGAAAAGACGGCGCGTGGATCGTAAGGCGAAGCGCCGACAAAACAACCCTCGACGTCCTGCACAGGCCGGTCGGCGGAAAGTGGAAATGGATCGCCAATAACATCCAGGGTTCGCCCGCCGCAATCGCCGACGCCGAAGGCCGCCTTCACGTGCTTATGAGCGGCTCAAAGGGTTATCTGGTTTTCGGCGGCTCGTCCGATGAAAAACCGGTCCCCCGCCGCAATCCACAAAGCCCTTGCTGGCCCGCCGACTCGAACCCCAAGGCGCTCTGCGACGCGACCGGCCTTGCCTTGCCGCACCAGGCGTCGATCCTGGCGATAGTGGAACATCCTTATGTCGAGCCGTCCGACCGGCAGGCAGCGAGCCGTCCGGCAAGTCAGCCGGCGAGCCGGTCTGCTTCCTCCGCCGCTTCGCCCGCGGCCCAGATCGAGCCTTCGCCGCTGGGCCAGCCCCAGCCGGCCTGGCTGACGGCCATGCCGTCAAAAGGAAAAAATCCCAGGTCCCTGGCCATATTCGTCAATGTCCTCGACCAGTGGAAGCACCTGGCCGATCTGGGGCCGCTGGATCTGACCGACGCGGATCGCGTGCTGGCCGCCGTCGCTGAAAACGCCTTGTATGTCCTGATCGCCTTTCGTGACGGACAATGCCGTCTGGCAGTCTGGAAAAATTACGGGTGGACGGAACTGCTCTTCAATCCGCCGCGTGATTCGGCCGCCTGCCGGCCCGTCGCCATGCTGAACGCCGCCGGCAAACTGGCCGTCGTCTGGAAATATCCGAATCCGGCATCGCACCCGGCCGGCCAGAAGCCGTCGGCAGCCTTTCTGATTTCCGTTCGCGACGAGGATGGCACATTTTTGCACCAGGAAATAACCCAGGACGGCAATCCGGCAAATCTGTCCGCGACCGCCGGGCCCTTCTTCGTCGGGTTGAACAAATATATCGGCGTCGTCTGGCGGCAGGGCGAGGCGTGGAAGTTCGCCCTCTGCCAGACCTCGGGCCGGCTTCAGCCTGCCGAAGACGCAAGCCCTTCCGGCTCGCCGGCGGGCGATGGAGAACAGAAATATCTCGACTACTTCATGTTCGCCCTTATGGCGTGCATTTTCGCGGTCATGTTCCTGGTGCGCCCCCGGAAAGAAACGAAACCCTTCGGCGCCTTCATTCTGCCGCCGCAGATCTCGCCGGCGGGGCTTGGCAAACGCCTGGCGGCCGGGCTGATCGACATGCTTCCTTTCTTTGGCGCGGCATTCCTGATATTTCCGACCGATCTGACCCTGCAGGAACTTTTCAGCCGGGTTCTCCGGGACCGCATGCCGGACAACCTCGTCCTGGCCGCCGTCTCCGGATGCGGCTCCTACGGCGTCTACTGCATCATCATGGAAAAGTTTTTTGACGCGACCATCGGAAAAATGATCTTCGGTCTCAAGGTGGTCGGCAACGATGGCAAACCCGCCGACACGCGGGAAGTCCTCCTGAGAAACCTGATAAAGGTGATGGAAATTTCCACCTTCTGGCTGCTGCTGCTCATCCCCCTGTTCAATCGCAATCGCCAGCGGCTGGCCGACCTGATCGCCCGCACCGCCGTCGTTGACAAGCGGCCGGTCCAACCGCCAGCCGAGAACGACGGCGATTATATCTGATCCACTCAGGGGTTCGTTGCGGCAAAGCGCCTAACGCGGCCATTTCGGGCAGCGGACCTTCGGCAGTTTCGTCTCGAATTGCTCCTCGAATTTCGGGTCCGTTATCGGCGTGTGGCAGCTCGTGCAGACGTTTTTGTTCGCCTTGTACTTCTTGAAATCGAATCCCGCCTTCTGGTGTTCGTCAAAATTGAATCTGTGGCAGTTCTGGCAGTTCACGTTGGCCATTGCCGGCGTTTTCTCGAACGTGTAAAAACCTTTTTCCGTGCCGAACCCGCTGGTGTGGCACATGATGCAATTGGGGTCGCCGGTCCGGTTTTTCACGACGAGCGTGTTGTAGGCGCCGCTGTGGCGGGTCTTGAGCCAGTTTGCGTACTGCGCCGTGTGGCAGCCGCCGCAGTAATTCGACGGTTTATAATCAAGCCCGGTCTTCCGCTCGGCGTCAAGCGCCCGCCTCATCGCGGCGTGGGCATATGCCTGGTAAATTTCCATCAGCCTGTCGTCGGCCGGCCAGCGGTCGTCCACCACTTCCGGGCGGTACTCGATCTGTTTTATCCGCCCGTCGCCGCCCAGTTTAAGCGCCACCACGCCGACATACTCGAACGAGCCGACCTTGACCGCCGGAATGCCGCCGACGTCAAGCAACTGCTCCTCCGTTTTGGCCGTGTTGCCGCGGACAAGCAGGTCGGGCTTGAGGTCGGCCGCCGTTTTTTCGAGGGCGTCGTTGTTGCCGTGGCAGACGGCCACGACCGTGTATCCCTGGCTTTTCAATTCCCCGACCTTGCGGGCAAGCGGTTCGATCGGGCCGAACTCGAACTGCTTTTTCCGGCCGTCCGGAAAACCCATAATCCAGTCTTTCCTCAGGTCCGACACGACCGCCAGCTTCACGCCGTCGAACTTGCGGACGACCAGCGGCGTCAGGGGCAACTTCTCCAGGCCCTCGGCGGTTGTTACCGTGCTGGAAAGGTACTCGGTGGTCCCAGGCTCCAGGCGTTTTTTGAGCCTCTCGTAACCCAGATAAAGTTCCTGATCGCCGATCGTCAGGGCGTCGTAGCCCATCCTCTGGAAGGCCTGAAATATGAAATCATTCTTGTCGGCGTCGATCGAGTCGAGAATAGCGGCGTCGCCGCTGTCGAGCGTGAAGGCGTTGGGGAAGGCGGCGCGATAGCTTTTGAAAAGGCCGCTGCGTTTTGTCGCGCCGCCGGCCATCGGACCGGCGCAGTTGCACATCTCGAGCTGGCCATTGGTTCCGCCGGTGATCAGCAGCACCAGATCGGGCCTGCCGAGTTTGAACGCCCCGACGGACACGGTGCGCGACGGACCCGATGCCGCCGTGCCGTGAGGAGGCCTGCTGTCGCAGCCGGGAGAAACCAGGCTGACGCCCGCCGTCGCCATGGCGGCGGAAAAAATGAAGAGAAATCCTGTTTTCACACGAAGCCTACTTGACCGCCGTCTGTTTGGCGGAACCGTTTTCCAGCGCCAGCAGCCTGGCCAGCAGCACGGCCGCGCGGAGCTGCACGTCCTCGTCGAATTGTTCCGTCAGATCGTCGGCCAGCCGCCGCTTGTCCACTTCCTGAAGCAGATCGGTCTTCCGCCGTATCTCCAGCCATCGCCTGGCCTGCCTGGGCGTCATGAACACATCCACGTCGGGATCGACGCCCCATTCCTTTTCGCCGTTTTTGCGGTGCAGGCATCTGCCGGACGGCAGATAGTAATATGCAGTCGTCAGTTTCAGAATCGCCCTGGGGTCGCCGCCCATCAGAGGTTTGCCGATCGGGATGATATTCTGCACGCTCCCCTTGCCGAAAGTCCTCTGGCCGATAATCAGGCCCCGCTGCCAGTCCTTAACTGCACCGGCCAGTATCTCCGAGGCCGAAGCGCTGTACTGGTTGACGAGCAGGATAATCGTGCCGTTGAGGCATTCTCCGCCCGAATGGGCGTCGCTCGCGCTGATCTCGCCCTGCCTGCCCTGCGTGGAGACGATCCTGCCGGAATCGAGGAACTCGTCGGCGATCTCCACCGCCGAACGCAGCAGCCCGCCCGGATCGTGCCTCAGGTCGAGGATGAACGATTTGACTCCTTTGGCCGAAAGCTGCTTCATCGCCTTGACGCAGTCCTCATGGCTCTCGCTGGTGAACTGTGTCAGCCTGATGTAGCCGATCTTGCCGGTCGGATCGACCATGTAGTCCCAGTCGCCGCCGGACAGGCGCTGCCATCCCTTGACCGTGCGGATTACGATCTCGTCCCGCTTGACGCGCACGTCAAACGGCTCGTCTATGCCGCGGCGCTGTATCTTCAGCAGAACATCTGTGTCCTTGGGTCCCATGATCTTCTTCACCAGATCGTCGGTCGAAAGCTTTTCGGTGGCCTTGCCGTCCACGGCCAGGATCAGGTCACCCGTCTTGATGCCAGCGTTGAACGCCGGCGTGCCCTCCAGCGGAGAAACCACCTTCAGAGGCTGATCGGGCTCCTTGCTTATCTGGACCCCGATGCCGCAGAAATGACCCATGATCCCTTTCTGAAAATCCGCCATGTCGTTAGGCCAGACTATCGAGCTGAAGCGGTCGAGCTGCCCGACCATGCCGTCGGCGAACTCCATCGCCAGCAGATCGACGGGTATTTTCACGGACGAGTCCGACGCGTCGAGGATCGAATTCAGGACGAGCTGCGCGTAGAGATGATCGACGTTGTCTTTCTTCTGGATGTTCGTCAGTTCGTCGTTAATGGCCTTGAGGAAAGCCGCTTTTTTGTCCTTGTCGCCCAGATCCGAAAAGCTGTTTGCCGCCTGGGGCGTCTCGGCCAGAGCCTGGATGCTCAGAAGCCCGCCGCGTATCAGTTTGCGGAAATCGACGGCCGACACGTAATTTTCCGACAGCTTGGTAATGATCTTCTTGACCAGCGCCGCATCGACGCCTGCGACAAGCTGCTGCCATGGCGGCTCGGTATTCTCATCGTTCTCCGCGGCTGTGGCCGGCTTGCTGGCCGGCTCGCGGCCGTACAGGCGTATGGCCCGAACCCTTCGCTCCGCCCTGAGCATCTCTTCCTGGTATTTCTCGTTGCCCGGCTCCAGGTCGCTCAGGTTCGCGAACGCGGCCAGCGCGTCGTACCACTTCTCTTTACCGAAAGCCTGCTTGCCCTGCTCCTCGACGAAGGACAGAAGATTTTTGTACCAGTCGGACTTCGCCACCTGATCCTTGTCGGAAACAAGTTCCCTGGCCATTCGCGACTGGGCGATGGCCGACCGCCAGGGCATCTCGGAGATGAGGGCGCCAATGTCGTCCACTGCGTCGCCCAGGCCGTCCTCTATCGTCCTGAGCTTCTTTAAGACCGCGATTACGTCCGGGCCGGATGCGTCCATGTCCTGCCAGAACTGTTTTTCCTCAAGGATGTATTTTTCCATGGCCGCGCCGACCGACGCAAACGCGGCGGCATAGTCGGCGGGACCGTTCTTCGCCAGAGCCAGGGCTTCTTTGAGATTTTTCAGGCAATCCTCGATCGCCGCCAACGACTGTTTTTTCAGTTCCCCGACACGTTTGGGGCCGGCGTCCTCCAGGGTCAGGACCGTTCCGATCTTCTGATACGCCGGCACCACGCCGTCAAACACCTTTTTCCTCAGGTCTTTTTCGATGCCGGCCTTGGCCAGTTCCGGCAGGGACGCCTGCGCCATCATCGCCCGTTTGACCCTCGCCACGGCCATGTCTGATTCAGCCTGGCGTTCGGCCGCGGCTTTGGCCATGCGCTCAAGATAGGCCGTTATGAGGCTGGCCGCCTGAATGCTGACGGAATCATTGGGGTCAGCCCTCTGCGCATCCCCAAAGGTCTTGAGGGCTTGCTGGAATTTGCCGGTCCGGGCCAGTTTGAATGCGTTCTGGCGGAACAAGGCGGCGTCCGCCCCATCCCCGCCGGCGGGCGAACTCGACGCTGTCGTTTGTATATCCGATCCGACGTTGGAAACCTGACAATCCGCCCAACATGCCCAAAACGCCAAAGCCGAAACGGCCAGTATTATCGACCAGAAATCTCTTTGCCGCACAAGCGTTCTCCTGTCAGAAACCGTTATGGATTTATCCGCCGCTGCTATTTTAACAACCGCCCGAACGGATTGTTTTCAACATATTATAACGTGCGGGAGCCCGATTTGGTCAATCTTTTCCGGCGCCCAAAAAGAAAAGAGGGCTGGTTGTCAGCCCTCTTTCCCTTCATATCTGATAATGAAAGCAGTGTTAGCAGCGGCACTTCCGGGACTTCTTTTTGGCTTTCTTCCTGGCTGGCTTCTTTTTGGCTTTCTTCTTGGCCATCGTGAATCTCCTTGTCTGATGAGGGTTAAACATCCGCTGTTATCGCGTCCCGCCGACTGCTGCGTGCCTCCGCCGGCACGCGGCGGGCTGTTCTGCAAACCGGTTCCGCTCCGTCGCTGGCCTCATAACTAACCCGCAATCCGTACATTTACAACCCTTATTGCCGGAATTATCGATTTTTTTCTTGCGGCGTCCGGCCGTCCTGTCCGGCCGGGCGGCAGCGGACGGCAAGGATCTCAACCCGGCACTTCGAGGCCGTCAGGCAGATCGAGCCGCTCCGGGGCCTGTCGTCGACGTACGTCAGCAGCTTTTTCCCGCTGCGATAGCAGTCGATTATCCCTCCGCTCATGACGAAACGCCATATCTCGCGCAGCGGCGTCAGGTCGTGCCTGGCGGACATTTCCGGCGGCGGCTGCTGAAAACCGGATGAACCCTTGCAGACCTCGACACTGCCCGGCCGGCAGACCACGTACACGCCGGTCCAGTCCAGAAGCCTTGCGGGCAATCGCAGCGAGATCGTGAATGGGCCGTCGTTCCGCTCGGCCGGCCTGCGGAGCAGCTCGACCTCGACTTCGCCGTCCTGCATCGCCAGGCCGGTCGCAAGGACGATCACGTCCGGACCGCTGCGGGCGTCCAGGATCATCGGGCCTTGAGAACTTTCGGCCTTGCCCCGCAGAGTCCGCCAGCAGTCCGTCCCGGTCCCGTCGAACAGGACCGTCCACCGCGTCTCCCTCGCCGCCGCGTCGTTGCCGGCCGGGCGGGTCTGGGCGACCTGAGCGGCCGGCCCATAACCCGACGCCGGACCGCACCCGCATACGATGGCCGTTATCCAAAGCGGACCGGCTGAAATGAGCTTTCTGATTGTTCCAGGGCGATTGAAGGCCATCGCTGAATTTTATGCGCCAGCCAACGCTAAGACAACAACGCGGCTATCTCTGAAGGCGTAAAATTCGGTGGCACCCTCAATCGCAGCGACTCGTTCGGCGGCTTGTCCGGCGTAGCCTTGGCGAAGCCGGAAGTCTTGACGAAGCCGGAAGCAGAGCTTGGGGCGCCACTATGAGGATCGGAAAATCAACACCATTGCCCTTGCCTTGTGCGGGCCGGGCAATTAATCTTGTCTGCATGTTCAGGATCGGAACAGGATACGACTCGCACCGCTTCGCCGCCGGCAGGCCGCTGATGCTCTGCAACGTCCGCGTGCCCTCGGAACTGGGCCTGGCCGGCCACAGCGACGCCGACGCAGCCCTGCACGCCCTGACCGACGCGATCCTCGGGGCCATAAGCGCCGGCGACATCGGCCAGCACTTCAGCGACTCCGATCCTCGCTGGAAAGACGCTGACAGCTCGGCCTTCCTGGTCCACGCGGTCAAACTCGCCGCCGAAAAGAATTTTCGCGTGGCAAACTGCGATCTGACCATCATCACCCAGTCGCCACGGCTGGGCCCGCTTAAAGACAAGATGCGCCAACGGCTCGCCGAACTGCTCGGCACGCCTGCCGACCGTGTATCCGTCAAGGCAAAGAGCAACGAGGGGATGGGCTTCATCGGCCGCGGAGAGGGCCTGGCCGTCATCGCCGTAGTCCTGCTTGAGAAAATATGATGAGGCCGGCGGCTTGTCGATCAGCCCAGCGTCTCGGCGAACGCCTCGGCCAGGACGGCACAGCCTTCGTCCAGGGCGTCGCGTGAAATCGTCAGAGGAGGCGCGATCTTGATGCAGCCGCCGCCCCAGCCGACCGGCGCGAACATGAGCAGCCCTTTGCGGAAGCACGACTCGTTGATGGCGATCGCCGTTTCAGGGTCGGGCGCCTTAGTGCCGGGTTTGACCATGAGCAGCCCGCCCACAAGCCCTTTGCAGTACACTGCGCCGACGTTCCTGGCGTATTTGCGGCCGATCTTCTCTATCGCGGCCTTCAGCGGCGCCTCGAAGCGGGCGGCCCGCTGCGCCAGTTTGTCCTTCTGGATGATCTTGAGGCTCTCGATGGCCGCCACAACCGGCAGCGGACTGGCCGAATGCGTGCTCGTCATGGAACCGGGGGCGTACTGGTTCATTATGTCGTCGCGCCCGATGACCGCCGACAGCGGCAGCGACGACGTTATGCCCTTGCCGCAGATAATCAGGTCGGGCGTGATGCCGTAATGCTCGAACGCGAACATTTTGCCTGTTCGGCCGAAACCCGACTGCACCTCGTCCACCATGAGCAATGCTCCGTATTTTCGGCACCATGCGGCGAGTTTTTTGGCGTAGGCGACGGGGAAGAAATTCGGGCCGATGCCCTGATAGCTTTCCGAGATCACGCCGGCGACATGTTGGGGTTTTATCCCGGCCTTTGCCAGCGAGGACTCGAAGAGGTCGAAGCTCGTGTCCGTTACGAGGAAGCCGTCGGGGAACGGAATCTGCACGAAGCCCGGCGCCGGCCTGACTATCCAGGTCTTGAGCGCCGGCATGCCGCCGGCCATCTGCGAACCCAGCGTGCGCCCGTGAAACGAACCATCGAACGATACGATCACGTGCTTTTGCGGCCCGCCCTTGGCCACGCCCCACGTGCGGGAAAGTTTGATCGCGTTCTCGACAGCCTCGCTGCCGGTCGAGAGGAGGAACACCTTATTCAGGCCAGGCGGCGCGATTTTGGCCAGCCGTTCGCACAGTTCGGCCCGGCCCTCGTGGGCGAAGACATATGTGGCGATGAGCGGCCTGTCCGCGATTTTTTTGATCACCTTGACGATCGCCGGATGCCCGTGCCCGACGTTGGAGACCAGCACGCAGCTCGACCAGTCGATCCAGCGGTTGCCCCAGCGGTCGTGCACCGAGAAACCCTCTGCCCGATCCCAGATCACGGGCGGCTGGCCCTGCATGCTGATCGGCTCGTACTTCAGGAGCTTGCGGAAGATCGGGATCGACTGCGGCACGGGCAGTTTGGTTGCGATGCGGCGATTTTTTGTGTTCACCTTCGCGACGGCGACCGGCGTCATCGAGTATTTCAGTTTGTGCGCCATTGAGACCAATCCTTAAAATAGAATGTGGAGTTCCAGACAAAAGACCTCGCGAATACGCGGTCTTTTCACTATGCCCGACAGGAACTGAACTTACCACAGAAACACCCAATAAAACAACAGATTTCTGATGCAGGCGCGGAAACCAACGGTTTGGCCGTCAGGATGGCATTTTCCCCGGCGGCATCCGGCGAAAGAGAAACCCGGACAATGCTTGCGGAACCGCGTGCGAAAGAGATAATCGCAGCCGGCCTTGAGCGGATCACTGGCCGGGCCGCAAAATAATTTTCAAAAAATTGCGATTTTTCGGGAACGCCGGCGGGTTTGGTTCGTCAAAAGTATGGCGACAGTCAGCGACGATGGAACTCAAAGCCCCGCGGCAATGGTCTGCGGGGCGCCGGAAATGGCCGGCAAAAGTTAAAAGAGACGGGAGACATCACAATGGCGAAATCATTCGGATGGAACGCAACGGGGCTTTTCATTGTACTGGCGGTTTGCGGATTGGCGTGGGCCGGGGAACCTCCGGCCAGCCAGCCGGCAAAAATCTACGTCCCTTACGACAACCTCAAGGACGTTTTCAACACGGAGCGGGCGGGCGTGTTTCTGCCGCAGGATGAGTTCCGTCGGCTGTGGGCGGCGGCCCAGGGATCGCCGGCCTCGGTCTCCGGCGAGCCGATTCCGTACCTGATAAGCACGGCCAGGTTCGCCGGCAAGACCGGCGCCGAGGTCGCCGTGATGAACATGGAACTTACCGTCGACGTGCTGACCGACGAATGGGTGTCCGTCCCGATCGGGCTTGGCGAGGTCGGCGTCTCCAGGGCCGACTTTGCCGCCAGGGCTGATGCAAAGGATCCCGAGCCCATGCTGCGCGTGGAAAACGGCCGGTACGTGCTGCTCACCAAGGGCAAGGGGCGCAAGGTTCTCAAGATCGAGTTTGTCAGGCAACTGGTTAGCCAGCCGGGCCTGAACCTGCTGAACTTTCGCCTGCCTTCCGCCGCGATCACGACCCTCGAACTGGTCATCCCCGAAGAAAATATGAAGGTGGACGTCAAGCCAATGCTGGCGGCCACAACGACCCAGACGACGGCGGACGGCAAGCCCGCGACGCTGCTCCAGGCGTTCCTCGGGGCGGCCGAGGCTGTCCAGCTCTCATGGAAGCCCAAGACCCAGGCCGCCGAGGAACTCGAGCCCGTGATTGTGGCCGATCAGATCCAGCACGTGCACGTCGCCGAGGCGATCATCACGCACACAATCCGGCTGAACTACGAAATACGCAGGCGAGGCGTGGACGATTTCACGGTCCAACTGCCGGGCGATTTCCGCGTGGCGGCCGTCGACGGCGCCAACATCAGCAAGTGGGACATCCAGTCGCAGGAAAAAGGCAAACCCCAGATTCTGAAGGTCAAATTGTTCGCCCCGGCCAAGGATTCATATTCGCTGGACATCCGCATGGAGCGGTTCCTCAGCGAGTCCGACGCGCAGATCGACCTGTCGCCCGTGGCCGCGCGCGAGGCGGTCCGCCAGACGGGCCTGCTGGCGATCAGCCATTCTCCGCGGCGCGGGGTCGAAGTCCGCAATCCGACGAACCTGGCGCGGGTGGACGTGGGCCGCCTGCCGGATTCTCTCAAGAGCCAGCCGGACGTTACGGCCTACCGGTTCCTGGGCAAGGACTACGGCGCGACGCTTGGCATCACGGTCGTTTCGCCTCGCATAAACCTCAACCAGTTGCTTGCCATTGGCGTCCAACCGGACCGGATGGAACTGAAGGGGATTCTGCAATACCAGATCGACAAGGCGGGGGTTTTTGAGTTGAAGATGAACCTGCCGGAGCCGTGGGAACTCCTGTCGGTCGGGCCAAAAGAGATCGTTGACGAGCACCGCCTGACCGGCAAGGGGGCCGATCGCGTCGTCAACATCCTCCTGAAAAGGGAGATGGCCGGCCCGCTTGTGCTGGATTTTTCAGCCCGCGTGCCGCGAACCGGCGTGGAGAGTCCCGTAAACTTCGCCCTGCCGCTGGCGGACGCGACGAACATGAACCTTTACTCCGGGCAACTGGTGCTTTACGCGGCCGAACAGCTCAAGGCCGACGTGGGCGAGCTTCAGCAGTTCCAGGCGATTCCGATGAATCAGGCGTCCGGCGTCGGAGCAATTCCGGGCCTGCCGGCGCTGATGGCCTTTGAATTCCGAGCGCTGGATCGCGCCAAGCCGGCCGGGGCGAACTTCAAAATCTCGCTCAAGCCGGCCCAGGTCTCGGCGACGGTGCAGCAACTGGTCAACATCCAGACCGGCTCGGTTGAGCAGGAGGCGGTTCTCCAATACCGGATTCTGTACGCGCCCACAGACACTTTTTACGTGAAGATGCCCGTGCGCCTCGCCGATGCCGGCGTGCAGATTCTCGGGCCCAACATCAAGGAGAAGCCCCGGATCAAGGAGCTTCCCGCCGATGTCGCGGCGACTCAGCCGGGCCAGACTCAAACGACCCGGCCCGCCACGGCCCCGGCGGACGCTGGCGTGCAATGGGCGTATTACAAGGTGGTCCTCCAGTCTCCCGTCATCGGCAACTACGATCTGACGATCCGCAGCCGCCAGGCATTCACGCCCTCCGGGCCAAGCCAGTCCGGCACGGTCGACGTGGAGCCGATCCTCGCTGCCGGTAAAATTTCCGACCAGAACGGGCATATCGCCGTATGGCGGGCCGAGAACCTTGCGATCGGCAAGCCGACTGCATCCAACCTTACCTCGGCCGACCCTTCCAGCGCCGAAGACCTTCCTTACGAGCCGCACCGCAAGTCGGCGATCCTGGCGTTCAAATTCGGCAACACGATTTTCGCCCTTCAGTTGCCGGTGTTCGTCCAGCAGGAGGCGGCCGTGCTTACCTGCATCGCCAAAGCCGCGATCGTCGAACAGGTGCTCGGGCTGGATGGAACGCTCAACACGCACGTTACCTTCCTGCTGGAGGCCAGCAAGGGCGACCGCATCGCCGTTGCGCTTCCGGCCGGGGCCAAACTGTTCAGCGCCATTGTAAACGGCGCCGAAACGCCCACCGAGGCGGGCGAGAATCCCAATCAGCGGCTGCTCCGGTTGCCGTCCTCCGCCGGGCAGATCACCAAGGCGGTCGTGGAAATGAGCTACAGCGTCGAGAAGGCCTCCGCGTGGTCGCTGCCGCTTGCGACGCTGCCGAAGGAAGTGCCCGTCCAGCAGACGCTCTGGCGGGTTAATCTGCCGCCCGAATATTACCTGCTGGGGTACGACAAAATATTCCGGCCAGCGGAATATTCGCGATGCGAGTCGCTGGCAGGCCAGATGGCGGCGGGGTATCCGGCCGCCGTCCAATTCAGGCTGCCGACGGATGGAATAAGGCTGGAATTCACCCGGCCCGGCGCGGTGAGCGAGCTGTCGCTGAGCACGATGCGGATGGAATATTTCAACGTCATCATCTGGCTGGTCGTGTTCGCCGCCGGCGGGGCCATGCTCAAACTCCGCTGGTATCGCCGGGGCCAGATAATCCTGGCGGCTCTGGTGCTGCTGGGCGTCGGGCATCTTTTCTGGCCGCTGTTTGTCGACAAGATAACATGGTGCTCGCTCTGGCCGGCGTTCCTGACGCTGGCGGCATGGGCGGGTTTCGCCATTTACCAGTATCGCAAGAATCAGCCTGCCCTGCCCGCGACATCTTCGGGCCAGGAAACCGCCGCGCAACAGCCCGATGAGCAAAAGCCCGGCGAGGGCGGCCCGGTGAATCCCGCGAAGGAGGATTGACAATGACCCGGACAACGCCAATCAAATTGCTTGTTGCGGCGGCCATCGGGGCGATGTTCGCCTGCGGCCCCGCGATAGCCCAGAAGCCGGCCGCCGCGGAAGGAAAAGACCCATCATCCGTCAAACCGGTTCCGCCGCCCCCCAGGAAGGATGCGGGCGTCGTTTACATTCCTTACAAGGATTTGTCGGCGGCGATGGATCCCTCGGCCAAAAACGTCCTGATGGACCGGCAGGAATTCCAGAAACTCCTGGAAGAGTCGCAGAAGAACCGCTCCGCCGCCAGGATAGAACTGGGGCAGATCGTCGCGGCGGAATATCAGGTCAAAATCCAGGGCGAGAAGTTCACCATGACGGGCGAGCTGTCGGCAGTCTCGGGCAGCGACAAGCCCGTCGCGGTCTATCTGGGTTTCGGCCAGCTCGGCATCACCCGCCTGACGCTGGACGACAAGCCCGCGCCGCTGGGATATGACGGCCAGGGAAAACTTGTTCTCATCGTGTCCGGCAGAGGCTCGCATAAAGTTACGCTGGAGGCCTCGTCGGGTCTGAAAGAGCTGGCCGGCGGCGGATTGCAGATGTCCATGCTGATCCCGCCCGCCGTGGCCGGGACCATGACGGTTGCATCCCCCGGCGACCTCGAGGCGCACGCGTCCGTGCCGGTCCGTTCCGTTCAGTTTGAAAAGGCCGAGGACCGGACCGTGGTGCAGCTTACGGTCGGCGGCGCCGGGTCCGTAACGATGGTGCTGCTGGGCAACGGCAGGCAGGACAATGAACGCGCGATCCTCATGGGCGAGTCGGTAACGTCCGTCAGGATCAGCCCGTCGGGCCAGAATCTCAGTTGCCTCTACTCCGTCCAGATTCTCCGCCGGGGGACGCGAGAACTTCAATTTCTGCTGCCCAAAAACTGGACCGTAACGGACGTGGAATGCCCCAGCATGGTCAAGTGGCTGCTGGAGGACGCCAAAGGCGACCAGAAACTGACCGTCCGCCTCCGCGCCGCCAGCCGAGGCGACCAGGCGCTTCGCCTTCAGGCCGTCGCCAAAAATCCGGAAGACGCCTGGACCGGCCCGTATCTCCGGATGGTCGACGCCGCGCATGAGCGCGGGTACATGGTTGTCGATCCGGGGGACGAACTGCGCATTCGCGGCGAGCTGCTCGGCGACGCCCGGCGGGAAGACCCCGTGGCGTGCCGGCAGCAGACCGTGGTTCCCATCGGCCTGGCAGGCCGAATCTACTACCACTGGGGCGACGCGTGGTCGGTAAAACTGGGCCTGACCGCCGTCGAGCTACGGCGCAGCGTCGAGGAGCAGCAGGCGCTTCGCGTCAGCCAGCATGAGCTTGAGCTGACCGGCGACTTCCAGATCACCGCCGTCGGCAGAGAGATGTACGACACGACCTTTGTTCTGCCGCCCCGCAAGTCCGGCTGGGACCTCAACTCCGTTACCCTGCCGAACAGCGCGGAGTTCCAGTATCGCCAGGCCGAGCAGGACGGCAAGAACGTGCTGAAGATCGACTTCGCCCGCCCGATCCTGGCCGAGGCGGTCCAGCCGGTGCATATCGTCCTCAAGGCCGTGCCGGAAAAATGGGACCAGACCGCGGACTCCGCCGGCCGGCAGATTTCCGTGCCGCTCATCCAGACCCAGGCCGACACGATCAGCGGCATCGCCGTGGTCTACCCGCGGGACGACCTGGACATCGCGGAGGGAAAGGCCCCGCAGATGTTCAAGGCGATCCCCGTCGGGCGGATGGCATCGCTGGGGCTGTCGTCGGAGGCGCAGACGGCGTGGAAGTATGAATCGCAGGCACAGGGCGATCTGCAACTGAAGATCGAGCGTCGCCGGCCGCGACTGAACAGCGTCTCCATCGGCCTGGTCTCGCTGCTGCCGACCAGATTGATCGGCGATTGGACCGTGGCGTATGAGATCACCCGCGCGTCGACCCGCACGCTCTACCTGCTTTCCGACAAGGTTCTGGGGCAGAATTTGCGGCTCGAATGCGCGGAGGCCGTCATATCGGAAAAAACCGTGGTCGCGCCTGGTCCGCAGACATTGGCCCTCGACCCCGCGACTGCCTCGCGCTACAACCTGTGGCGGCTGACCCTGGACGGGCAGGCCAAAGGAATCCTGCGGATTCAGGTTCACTATGAGATTCCGCTTCCGGCAGGTGAGTTCGAGGCTCCATTAATCCGACAGGCCGGCGCCGCCCAGGCCGCCGAGATGCTCGCGATCCAGGCGTCGGAGGAACTGGCGATCCAGGTCCGGTCGGCCGGCGTCAAGGATATGGATTCAGTCGATCTTCCGGCCCTGCCCGCCCGGGCCGGCAGGATTCTGTATGCCATGCAGCTCGAGTCGCCAGGCGAAGGCCAATCGGCCACGCGCCCGGCGGCCGATGCGGTTTCGATAAAACTCTCCACCAGGATTCACGATAATTACAAAATTCCGTCGTCGCTGGCGGTCTCGGCGAAATACGTAACATACATCGACAACGACGCCAGCCAGCGGACCCAGGTGAACTTCGTGCTGGCGAGTTCGTCGATGCAGTTCCTTCCGGTCGCGCTGCCGGCGGGCTCGGAATTGTGGTCGCTCCAGATCGATGGTGCGCCCGTAAAGCCCAAGAAGGACCGGCAGGATGTTTATCTGGCGCCGATGCCCGCCGGCAAGCCGTCGGTCGCCGTGCGGGTGGTTTACGCCTCCCCGGCCCAGCCAGGCGCCGGCCTGGACAAGCTCAAACTCGCCGCCGTTACGATCCCCGGCGTGCAGATGAACACCGTCGATTGGAAGGTCTACCCGCCGGCGGGTTACAGGATCGTCAAACAGGACTCAAAACTGGAAATTTCCGGACTATACTCCGCCGCCCCGGCTTATGCCAAAATCTTTACCTGGTGCGCGAGGCATTTGTCGGAAGACGAAGGAGGCATTCTTACAGGCCGTCGATCCGGCGGCATGAATTACTATTCAGTGCCGGAGAGCGTATCTCACAAGATAAGCAGGCAAGCCAAAGAGCTGATTGATGCGGAGGGTGATGAGGTGCGGATGGCGCCGGAAAGCGGCACTCGACACACCGCGCCAGGCATATCGGGCGCCCAAGCTGTTAGCAGAAGCGAAAACAGATTGGCGAAAGATGGTATAGTTGAATTGAAGAAACTTGTGGAAGTTGCAAAACCGTTACCACAAGCAAAAGAGATAGAGGAGCATAAACAATTTGTTCCGTCCGCGATAACAGCTGGGCGATATACGCTGCCGGTCGAGCTGGAGGCAAGTTACGAACTTGGCGAGCCGATCAGTCTCCATGGTTTCCAGGTGGATGAGCCGGTGGTTGAACTGGCAAGCAGGTCGTCGGTCAGGACGCTCTGGTGGCTGGGGTTCATTTTCGTCGCTGTCGCGGGCGTGCTGCGGATGCGCCGCACTGCCGCATCGAAGGTAAAATTCATTTTGCTCGTCATGTTCTGTTCCAGCCTGCTGGCGATCTGGCTGGCCGGCCTGGTTCCGTTCATGAACGGACTGTTTTACGGCGCGCTGGCGCTGGCGGTTTTCTATCCGGCCTGGTCGGCGTTGAAATGGCTGGCGAAAAAGATCGTGGCGCTTCCGTGGAATAAAAAGATCGCGCTGCGTTCGGCGGGTATTTTGATTCTGGCGGCGGCGAGTCTGGCCGGCTGCGACCCGTCAGGCGGTTCGTCAGAAGGCATCTCAGCGGGCGGCGAATCCAACGCGGCCGCGCCGGATCCGGCCAAACGCGCGGAGCCGGACGAGACCGGCAAGGTCTGGCCCGTCCCGACAGGCGTCGGCCCGCTGGTGATTCCATATCAGGGCAGCCCCACGCACGCGGAGCAATCGTCCAAGGTGCTGATCCCCTACGGCAAGTTCGTGGAATTGTGGAACCTCGCCCATCCGGACAAGCCGCTTGAGGTCAAGGCGCCGGCCGGCGGGGTCTCCGTCGCCGGGGCGACCTACGTCGCGAAGGTCGATGAGTTCCCCTCGCAGGACGCCAAAGATGCGTCCATGGAAACCGGCCGGATGAAGATCGTCCTGACGATGGACGTGCAGACCTTGGGCGAGGGTTGGGTAGTCCTGCCGATGCCGATGTCGGGCCTGGCGATCTCGTCGGCGACGCTGGACGGCAAGGCCGCGAGTCTCCAGGCCGGCCCGTCCGGTACGATACTCATGCTTCCGCCGCACACCCGCGGCACGGTTCGCATAGACGCCCTGACGACCCCGGCCTACCAGGGTCTCAAAGGCAGCGTCGATCTGTCGCTGCCGCCGCTGCCGGGGGCGGTGATGAAGGTCCAGCTCCCATCGGGCGACCTCGATCTGGAAGTGCCCGGCGTGGCGAATCTGCCCGCCGCAGTTCGCACCGGGAATATGACCGAGTGGGTCGTCCCGCTGGACGCCCTGCGGAACGTCTCGCTCCGCTGGTCGCCCAAGGCGTCCGTCGGCCCGGCGGACAAATCGCTTGCCGCCGTCGTCGCGCACAACGTGCACGCGTATCACTGGGCGATTGTCGGCGTCAGCAGATTGCAGTTCAACTTCTCTTCGGGTCAGAACGACCGTTTCACGGTGCTTCTGCCGCCGGGGTTGACCGTTACGGACATGAGCGGGGCCAATCTGAAGGATTACCAGATTTCCGGCGAAAAGGTCCTGGACGGGGCGAAGTTCCAGGTCGCCGAGGTCCGGCTGTACCGGCCGGCGATTAAATCTTATGAACTGACTGTCCGCTGGATGGCGGACCTGCCGGCTCTGGGCAAGCCCGCGTTCGTGCCGCTGCCCCAGGCCGGACAGGTCGCCGGGGAAAGCGGGACCGTTACGCTCCACGCGGCCGGCGGAATGGAACTGAAGATCGCCGATGTAACGGGCGGCAGGCGGCAGGGGCTTTCCCGCTCCGAAATCTCTGCCGGTTCTTCGGAAGCACAGACCCAGGTAGCCCAATATTACTGGCCGTACCGGCCGTTCAGCCTGTCGATAGTGCTGTCGCGGCAGGCGGCGAAAATCACCTGCCGGGCCGATCAGCTCGTGCGGGTGGAATCCGACCGCATCCAGCTTTTGTGCAACGTGAAATTGCAGGCGACGCAGGGGCGGCTGTTCGGCGGGAGCTTCCGGCTCTGCGAGGGATACGAATTGCTCAGTTGCGTCGGCAGGCTCGTGGGCGACTGGTATGTGCAGACTATCGGCAAGGAAAAGCGTCTCCACGTCAGCCTGCGGGCGGCGGCCCAGCAGGCCGACCTGGCTCTGGTCCTGCTGCAAAAGGAAGGGCTGTCCGGCGATACGTTTGCCGCGCCGATCATTACCGCGATAGACGCCGATGGAAACCCGCTGCCTGAGCAGACGGGCATGCTGGCGATCCAGGTTTCGCCCTCGCTGGAGGCCCAGACGCTCCAGATGTCCGGCCTGAAGGCAGTTCCGCCGGCCAGGGCGGGCGCGTGGCTTAAGGAGGACCGGCAGATCCAGGCGGTGCAGTTCGCCTACGAATACGAGAAGCCCGGCGGCAGTCTGTCGCTGAAGATCAACCGCATGCCGTCGAAGGCACGCGTGGAACTGCTGGCCGGCGTGAGCGTGCGGCAGGAGCAGGCCGTCTACACCTATCGGATACGATACAACATCGAAGGCTCGGCGATAGACCACGTCAGCTTCACGCTGCCCGCCGAATATGCGGCCGAGGCGGCCGTGAATTGCCCGACCCTGCGAAGCCTGACGACGACAAAGGACCCCGACGGCCGCGCGAGATTCACCGTCTCATTTGTGAACGAAATCACCGGCCAACTGGACGTCATGGTCAATTTCGCGGTCCCGGTTTCCGGCCTGACCTCGCAGATTGTCGTTCCGCAGCTTCGGACCGACGCCCCGGACGGGTTCCGTGCGATCGTCGCCATCCAGAATTCGTCGCGGCATGAACTTTCCTCGCCGGAGGCGGCGAAACTCGTGCCGATGTCCGTAACCGAGCAGAAGGCGGTTCTGCCGGAAGGGCTGCTGTCCTCGCTGCTGGCGGTCTGGCAGGGATTCTCGCCCGACTGGTCGCTGTCGATGAAGTTCACGCCGGCCAAGCAAGCCCTGCGCGTGCAGGCCGTCGTCGATCTGATGGCGATCACCACGATCCTGGATTCGACCGGCCAGTCGCGATACCAGGTGCGGATTCTTTTGCAGAACCGCAGCGAGCAGTTCCTGAGAATATTGATTCCCGAAGGGCTATCGCTGTGGAGCGCATTCGTCGCCGGCCAGCCGGTAAAGCCGGTCCAGCCGGCGGACGCCTCCGCCGGCGCGGTGCTGATTCCGCTGGTGAAAACGTCCCCCGGCGGCCTGCCTTATGAGGTTACGCTCTATCTGGGCGGGCAGGTAATAAAGGAACTCGGCGGCATCGCCCGCCTCGCCCCGCCGTCGATCCAGGTCGCCGACATACCCGTTACGCGAACGACGTGGTCCGTCCGCCTGCCGAAGGAATACCGCTATTTTCTCCAGGGCGGGAACGTCTCGCCGGTTGCCGGAAAGGCCGAGCTTATGAACATCGAGCTTCAGGCCGTAACCGGCCAACTGGAACGCATGGAACGCTCTTTCGATGATTTAAGCAGCCAGTCGATGGAAACCGCCCAGCAGAACTGGCAGACATACAACTCGGAATTATCAACAAAACGCGCAAATCTCCAGCAATATATCTCCGCCAATCGCGACAAGCTCAACGATCAGACGATTGGCAGCCTGAATGCCTCGATCGCGGACAACAGCAACCTCCAGCACAATCTCCAGCAGGGTTGGGAAAAGCAGAAAAAGGCTTTGCAGGCCGCAAGCGCCAACGATCTGAACGGCCTGTTGAATCAGTCGGCCCAAGCGGGGCTTTCGGAGCAGACCCGCAGCGGCAATTTGAACGAGGTTCCGGAATTCGTCCGCCAGGCCGGCCAGGCGCAACTGGAAGGCCTTAACGCCGATCTGGAGGGGTGGCGGCGGGCGGATAAGGGTGGCAAAGATCGGCCGCCGGACCAACCTGCACAGACTCCGCCGGCTGATGACTCTGACGTTGCTCGCGGCCTGCTTGCGGGTAAATCGGGCGAGGCGAAAAAGGAGGAAGTGGGCAAGTTGATGAAGAAGGTCCAGGAAGAGCAGGCGGAACAAGCGCAGGCAAACGAGCAGAATATCCGCCAGCAGGTGGCCAACCTCCAGGACAACCGGATGAGCCGCTACTATGAGGGGCAGAAGGCAAAGCAGGCGCAGGGACAGCAGGCGCAAGGCCCGCAGGGACAACAGGGAATTGGATACCGGATACAACCCGGCCGGCCGCAAAATGCCCCCAACGCGGCTCCGCCATTGATAGCTGCGAATACTGATGCCCCCGCAGATCTGAAATCGAGGTTGCGGTTTGAATTCGAATCTGCATATAAAGATCAGTCGAAGGTGAAGCGGTCGGAGCCGGCTCGGAGTTCCCGATTAGTTCCCGGTGCTGCTGAGAGACCGAAGGAATATGACGCCGAATTTAATGTTGGTTATAACTATCTGGGCTTGGGCCTGGCCGGCGGGGAAGGCGTGTATTCGCTGGCGATAGACCTGCCGGAAGGCGGCACGGCCTTCGATTACGTCTGTCCGGGCGGCAAGGCCGAACTGACAATATGGGCCGTCCCGCATAAACTTGAGTCGGGATTCTGGTCCACGCTGGGCGTGCTGATCGCGGGTCTGATCGCATTTATCGCGTTTCGCCTGAGGAGAAAATTCCTCGCCGGGCGGAAAGCACCGATCTCGCTGAAAAAACCGCTGGTCTGCCTGGGGATAATAGTCCTCATGATATTCCTGTTGGGGATCATGATCGGGCTGATCATCGGGTTGTGCCTGGCCCCGATCGTCTGGTTTATCTGGCATTCGATCCAGGCCAAACGCGCCAGGGCTTGAGCGGAATAGCCAAACGCGCCTTCGATCATCACAAGCATTACTACGTGGCCGATGACGGGGTGGAAAAACTGCATCCGAATGAGAATAATTCTAATCGGGCTGTTCAAACAGCGCCGAGCCGATCCGCAGGAGCGTTGCGCCTTCCTCGACAGCGACGGCGTAGTCCTGGCTCATGCCCATGGAGAGGTGTCTGAAATCCTCGCCGGCGATTTTTTCGCCGCGGATTTCCTCGAAGAGTTCCCTCAGCCGTCGGAAGGCCGGCCTGGCATCCTCGGGATTTTTTGCCTTTGCGGCCATCGTCATCAGGCCGACCAGCCGGACGTTTGACATCGTGCCCATAAGTTCGGCCAGGTGCTTTGCCGCCCCGACGACAATGCCGAACTTCTGCGGTTCGTCCGAACAATTGACCTGGAGCAGCAGGTCGATTTTCTTGCCGGCCCTGCCGGCCCGTTCGCTTATTTCCTCGGCCAGCCGCAGCGAATCGACGGAATGAACCGTCGTCGCCCATTCCAGCACGCCTTTGACCTTGTTCCGCTGGAGGTGGCCCACCATATGCCATCGGACGGGGCCGGGCGGCTCGCTTCGCCGCCGAGCCAGCCAGCCGGCCAGTTCCGCGGCCCGTTCGCCGAGCTGCTGCGCGCGGCTCTCGGCCAGCTCGGTCAGGCCGCATTCGACCAGCAGTTTGACGGCATCCAGATTGGCCGTCTTGGTAATCGCGACGATGGAAACATCCTCCGCCGTCCTGCCGCCGCGGGCGCAGGCCTGCCCCACGGCGCGCCGGATGACGGCGAGGTTCTTTTCCAGTCTGCCCTTTGTTATCGGCATCGCCGTTTCACTTTAACTGTTGGAAACGCTCGTGTCCAGAGTCCCCGGCATCATTATCGTCGGCTTTACGGCGGTGCGTCCCGGCGGCTCCGGCGGCGGGAATCACGCGGATTGCGAGCTGGATTCCTGCTGTGAGGTCCGTTCCTGCTCGGCCTTGAGGGCCGCCGCCCACACGGCCGCCTTGGCCCGGGCGTCTTCCTCGGCCTGGGCCTTAAGGCGTTTTTCCTCTTCCTCCATGGCGATCAGGTCGGACAGGCGTTTGGCCGCCTCGTTGGTCTCCCTGGTAAGCGTGGCTATCTCGGAATCGTCCAGCCCGAAAAGTTCCACGACCACGATCGTCTTGTCCACGCCCTTCTGCATCCTGCGGACCTTGCCGACGCCCGTTATGCTCAGCTCCGGGCGAATCTGGACGACTACCAGCATTTTGTCCGCCTGGGCGATGCTGTCCGCCAGCTCGAACTTCAGGCCGGGCCCGGCGATCTCCACCAGTTTGGCGGACAGGAATTTGGGCGGGTTGGGTTTGGTGGTGTTTTGTTCCAGCGTCATCGCGGCTATCAGGCCCTGGCATGTAACCGGAATTCTCGGGAACGCCCGGCGGTTGACGAAGACCGGCCGGTCGGAATGCCGCATTATATACATGCCGTCGGCGGTTTTCACGACGCGGGTCTCAAATTCCCACGCCCCCCCGCCGTCGTAATAACACCCCTGCCACAGCTTGTTGGACTCGATGTTGGCCGGCGGCTTGGCCTCGACGATCATGCCCGAAACGTTTGTGCGAACCACGACCATCCTGAAACTCGGGCCGTCGCCGTCGGTCGGCACAAGGACGATCTCGGCGCCGGGTTTGATCTGGCTGGTGCTCAGCAGCATGCGCCCGCCGCTGGAAACACCCTTGTGAAGTCCCATCTTGTCGGCAAGGGCGTCCAGCCTGCCCACCACGTCGATCTGCATTTCATCGGACATGACGACCACGCGGCGCATGTTTTCGAGGAAGGCCGCCGAACTCCTCAAAAAAGCCTGATCGTCGGCGAATATCTCCGCGGGGGTTTTAACCTCCGCCAGGCCGACCAGCTTCACCAGAAGCTCTTTTTCCTCGCCGCTGAGGCCCCGCTCCTCGGCCAGAGTGTCGAACGTCCTTTGAGACTGCCGTTTGTAGGCGTAACGGTAATAAATAAGCCCGACGCCCAACGCCAGGAGGAAAACTATCCCCAAAATGATGAAGATAAGCGCGTAATTGGTCGGCGACTCCTCCGCGCCGCCGCCATATGCTTTGCGTTCCTTCATCAGGTCCTGAAAGCCGCTCTGGGCCAGCGGAACCAGGTTCGCCGCCAGATGCCAAAGGCCTCCGCTCATCTTAACTCTCTTCCTGAAAGCATGTTGCCTGAAATACGGCTGCCGCATCCTGCCGTCGTCAATTGATAATAATATAGTATTCCACGGGAAATTGCAAACAAAACCATCACCCCCGGCAACCTGAGGCTGGAGCCGGAACGCCTTGCCTCGGATAAAAAACGCCGCCCTGCGGGACGGCGTTTATGCAGATTTCATCAGGATGTCGGAAATCAGGCCTTGCGGACGTTGACTGCCTTGGGACCCTTGGGGCCTTTGGTCAGTTCAAACGTCACGGCCTGGCCTTCCGCCAGCGACTTGAAGCCTTCGCCCTGGATGTCGCTGTGATGCACGAACGCCTCGGTGCCGTCGTCGGCGGTGATGAACCCGAAGCCCTTGCTGTCGTTGAACCATTTCACCTTGCCAGTTGCCATTACTTTTGATCCTTTGCTAACTTGGCGTACCGGATTTGCTCGGCCCTCACTGGGTATCTACGCGACGGTGAAGATTTGTTCACAGGGGCGAAGACCAGATTGCAAGCCTCAGATATTCCGATTCCAGCCATATTCGCCGGCAGTCCCTTGGAACCATTCCCCGGTAAACTCCGGCCTCAAAGTCGGTATTTTCCCGATATTTCCCCTCCGCGTCAAATAAAAATTATTATTTTTGCCGGATTTCCCGGCATCCTCCGCCGCCGGCCGGAAAGCACGCGGCATCCCCGCGTTTTGACGCGCGAGGCCTTAAAAAACCATCGGCGAACCATTCATAAAGCCCCCTGCGCGAGCAGGGGGACATTTGTCATCTTTAAAACTCGCGGCTTCAAAATATCGAAACAGCATCCCCGCATTGACATGCTGGGCTTTAAAGGCAAACGGCATCCCCGTTTTGACTGGTGGGGATGCCGTTGTTCAACTTTCGTGAAACTATTCGACCAATTGGAGCTTAAGCGAACTTATTTCGCCGGGGCGAGGAAGCCGCCCGTCCAGTTGGGCCGGCGGTCGGCTGCCTTGGCCTTGTCCGTCAGCAACTCCTGCCATTTCTCGTCGGTCAGGCGGTCGGCGATCGGGTGCTTGAACTCGTAGTAGCTCAGCGCCGGCCCGACGCCCATGCCCAGCGTGCCGTCGGGGAGCTTATAGACGACCACCACCCAGTCCAGCGGGCCTGTGGCCTCCTCGACGCACTCTTTGGTGTAGGTGTTGGTATGCACGTCGGCGATGATCCGCGTGTCGCAACCCTTATCGTCAACGCCGGCCGTCGCGCCGGACAGGTTAGCGCCGAAGTTCTTGATGAAGTCGTAATCATCCTTCGCCAATTCCTTGTTGGCCAGTTCCTTGACCGAGATGTCCAGCAGTCGCTGGATGATCGCGTCCAGGCTCGCCAGCCGTTTGTTGGCG
>JACRIL010000039.1 GCA_016235825.1 Planctomycetota bacterium | reverse complement strand
TCCGGCGGCAAAAGTGGTTGGATGCGTCGCCATAATTCGTCCGTAAGCAGCGGTTTGGCCATAGTTGTGTCCTCCCTGACACAGAATATTTATCGGCCAAACCATTGCTCAAAAACTAGGTTTTGTTAGAGTGCCTAAAAGAAGCCGGTTCTCCAGCCAATGGTTGGAGAACAGATAACTGTTACGAAGCGGGCCTAGTAAATTGAGTTGTTCGTGCGGCATTCGCGATTCTCTGAACAGGCAATTATGTCAAGACTTATAGATGGATACAAGCGTGTTGTTTTTAAACTTGGAAGATGGCAACGGTAACATGCCGCCGGCCGGTCCGTCCGTTATTTTCGGTCGAGGCCCTGGAGCCGTGGATGCCGCACGTCGCGGCCCTGGATCATATAGATGACATCCTCGGCGATATTGGTCGCGTGGTCGCCGATCCGCTCCAGGTGCCGGGCGATAAGAATGATCGCCAGCGCCCGCTCTATCGTCTTGGGATCGGACATCATGTAGGTCAGCAGCTCCCGCAGCACCTGGTTTTTCAGGGCGTCCACTTCGTCGTCCATCATTATGACGGCCTGGGCCAGTTTGGGATCGCCCTTGATAAAGGCCTCGACGCTGTCGCAGGCCATCTTGCTGGCGAGTTGGGCCATCCTCGGAATGTCGATGAGCGGCTTGAGGGGCGGCTGCTGGATGAGGACGCGGACTTCCCGCGTTATATTGATGACCAGGTCGCCGATCCGTTCCAGATCGCTGTTAATCCTGGTGGCCGCCATGATGAATCTCAGGTCGACTGCGACCGGCTGTTTGGTCGCCAGGACGGATATGACCTGCTCGTCGATCTCAAGCTGGAGGCGGTTGAGTTCCTCCTCCTCCGGCTGGATATCGGCGACGTATTGCTCGTTCCTGTCCACAAGTTCCTTGATGGCCTGCTCGATCATCCTTTCGGCGACGGCGGCCATATGAATGAGCTTGTTCTTCACTTCCCTGATGTTCCTGTCGAGCTGCGTTTCATGCGTGTCCATAAAATCTCCTAAGAGCCTATCCGAACAACTGCAATGGTTCATCGTAGTTGTTCGGACAGGTTCTAATCAACCGTAACGTCCGGTAACGTAGTCCTCTGTTCTTTTATCGGCAGGGGATGTGAAAATCCTGTTGGTAGGCCCGAATTCCACCAGGTCGCCCAGGAGCATGAAGGCGGTCTGCTTCGAGACCCTTGCCGCCTGCTGCATGTTGTGCGTAACGATGACGATGGTGTAGTTTTCGGCCAGGCCGGCCATCAGTTCCTCGATGTGCCCGGTGGCGATAGGATCGAGGGCCGAGCACGGCTCGTCCATCAGCAGCACCTCCGGCTCGACGGCGACTAGCCTTGAGATGCACAATCGCTGCTGCTGTTCGGGCGTAAGCTCCAGCGCCGGCATGCTGAGCCTGTCCTTCAGGTCGTCCCAGAGCCTTGTGGCCTCCAGTGCGTTCCTGACGGCCTGCCCGATGCCGCTGGAGTCTTTCATCCCATGCACCCGCCGGCCGTAGGCCACGTTGTCGAAGACCGACAGCGGGAACGGATTGGGCCTCTGGAATACCATCCCCACCCGCCGCCTCAACTGGTTGAGGTTCATGTCCCGCGAATAAATGTCCACGTCGTCCAGTTTGA
The DNA here is from genome assembly GCA_016235825.1 of Planctomycetota bacterium. Classification (GTDB taxonomy): domain Bacteria; phylum Planctomycetota; class Phycisphaerae; order SM23-33; family SM23-33; genus JACRIL01. The sequence goes on along the minus strand of JACRIL010000039.1, from coordinate 20,745 downwards.
TCTGTCCGTCGATCCGGACGCTCTCGATCAGGTCGTTCATCCTGTTGAAGCATCGCAGAAGAGTGCTTTTGCCGCATCCCGACGGCCCGATGATCGCCGTGATGGACCGCGGCGGAACGGCGATGTTCACGTCTTTGAGGGCGTGAAACTGGCCGTAGCGGAGGTTCAAGCCGGTTGTCTGTAATTTAGCTTCCAAGTTCAGTTATCCAAAGTGCCCGGTTATATAGTCGTTTGTCTTCCTGCTGGCCGGATAGGTGAAGACCTGCGCCGTCTGCCCGATCTCGATGAGTTCGCCCATGCAGAAAAACGCGGTCCTGTCCGAGGCGCGGGCGGCCTGCTTGGTGTTATTGGTTACAAGAACGATGGAATACCTGGCCTTGAGTATTTCCAGGGCCTTCTCGATCTTGCCCGTCGAGATGGGGTCCAGCCCGGAGCACGGCTCGTCGAGGATAAGCACCTCGGGTTCCAGGGCCAGCACCCTGGCCAGGCAGAGCCTCTGCTGCTGTCCGCCGGACAGATTTGTCGCCGGCGTCCGCAGCCTGTCCTTGACCTCGTCCCACAGGAAGGCGTTTTTGAGGCCTTCCTCGACCATACGCTCAATTTCAGAGGGCTTGAACTTTCCGGCCAGGCGGGGGCCGTACGCCATGTTGTCGTATATCGACCAGGGCAGGGGGGTCGGCACGGCGTACACTATTCCCACCCGTCTGCGAAGTTCCGGCACGTCCATGTTCCTGTCCCACAGGTCCAGCCCGTCCAGCAAAATCCTGCCGCTGTGCGTGAATTCGTGGTTCAGGTCGGTCATGCGGTTGAGGCTGCGGAGGAAGGTCGTCTTGCCGCTGCTGGCCGGGCCGATGATCGCCAGACGTTCGTTGGAATGGATATCCAGACTTATGTTTTTCAGGACCGGCTTGCCGTCGAAAAATCCGTGATAACCCTCGACGCGGATCTTCGGCTGGCCGGCGCCCGACTCGCCCGCAAACCGCACCTGGTTCGAAGGCAGATCGATCTGCGTGTTGTCTGTAATTCCCATCGGAATCTATCTCGCCTTTGCCACGAATCTTCTCATGATCCAATATGCCAGCAGATTGATAAGCAGGATGGCCAGGATCAGGACCGCCGCCGTCGCGAAGGCCTTGCTCATCGAGATGCCCTCTCGCGACATTATGTAAAAGTGGAGAGCCAGGGTCCTTGCCGGATCGAATATGGATTGAGGCAGGCCCAAGGCCGAGCCCGCCGTCAGCATGACCGCCGCGGTCTCGCTTATGCTGCGGCCGATGGAAAGCACGATGCCCGTAACAATGCCAGGCAGGGCCGAGCGGAGAACCACTTTCGTAACCATCTGCCAGCGTGTGCTGCCCAGCCCGAAACTCGCCTCGCGATACGCGCGTGGAACTGCCTTGACGGCCTCCTCCGTGGTCCTGATGATCGTGGGCAGCATCATGAGGGCCAGCGTCAGTGCGCCTGAAATTATCGAAAGCCCCAGCCCCAGCGTGATGGCGAAGAAGACGAAGCCGAACAGGCCGAAGATGATCGACGGTATGCCCGCAAGGCAGTCGGCCCCAAAACGGATGACCGCGGTCAGCTTGCCTTCCCGCGTGTATTCGGTCAGGTAAACGGCCGTTATCACGCCGACCGGGGCGGCGATCAGAACGCCCAGCCCGGCCACCATCAGCGTCCCGACTATTATCGGAAACACGCCGCCTTCTTTGCCCATCCGGTGCGGCGACTGGCTGAGGAATTCCCATGTTACATATGGCAGGCCGTGGGCCAGCACGTACGCGATTATGAAAAGAAGCACGCCCATCGTAACGGCGGCCAATGTCCAAAGGCCCGTTACGGCGATCTTCTGGGAAGTTGCCGGCGAAAGCCTCATCGCCTGGGGCCTTTCCAGACCCGCTTGCGGGACACCCACAGCGCGATCGTGTTGAGTATCATGATTATTATGAAGAGAACCACGCCCGTTGCGAAGAGCGCCTTGCGGTGGTCGCCGGCCGAATAGCTCATCTCAAGGGCTATGTTGCTTGTCAGGGTCCGCACCGGATCGAGGATGCTCCCGGGCATGCTGATGGTGTTTCCTGCCACCATGATGACGGCCATCGTCTCGCCGACGGCCCGGCCCATGCCCAGTATGAACGCCGCCACTATCCCGCTGCGGGCGCCCTTGAGCATGACCATCCATGTCGTCTGCCAGCGGGTGGCGCCGATGGCGATGGAACCTTCGTAGAACGACCGCGGCACGGCCTGGAGGGCATCAACGGAAATGCTCGTTACGGTCGGCAGCACCATTATGCCCAGCACGATAGAGGAGGCCAGCACCGAAAGCCCCGGCCCGCCCAGATAATCGCGGATGACCGGAACCAGAATGAGCACGCCCATGAAGCCGTAAACCACCGACGGGATGCCTGCCAGCAGTTCTATGGACGGCTTTATCACGGACACGAGTTTTCTCGGGCAGAACTGCGTGAGGACTATCGCGCAGCCCAGGCCGAAAACCAGACCGATCAGGATCGCCCCGGCCGTAACGAAAAGCGAGCCGACAATCATGGACAGGATGCCGAATTTGCCCTCCGCCGGATACCACTGGGCTGAAAACACGAAGTCCCATACCCCGACCTTGCCTATAATCGGCAGGCCTTCCAGAAAAATGAACACGGCGATCAGCCCCAGGCCGAGCATGGCTGAAAAGGCCACGATCATCAGCAATATTCCGATGAGCTTGTCCCGTTTCACTTGACCCTGACCAGGCCTTCCTTTTCGAGGCTTTCCTGCCCGGCGGGCGACAGGATGTAATCGATGAACTGTCGGGCTTCGTTTGTAACCTCGCCCTTCGTAACGAACAGAAACGGCCTGACAAGCGGATACCTGCCGGACACCACCTCGGGCGATTTGGGCTCTACGCCGTCTATGACGAGCGCCTTCAGTTCGCCGCCGACAAGCCCCAGCGACATGAATCCGATCGCAGCCGGATCGTTGCGGACGAGCTCCTTGACCGCCCCGTTGGATTCCTGCACGAGGGCCTCAAGCGACACCCTGGCCTTGGCGCTGCCCATCACGAGCTTCAGGAACGCCTCGTACGTGCCGGAACCCTCCTCGCGGACGATCAGGCGGATGGACCTGTCGTCGCCGCCGACCTGCTTCCAGTTGGTTATTTCCCCGCAAAGATATCCTTTATCTGCGGCCTGCTCAGCCCGCTGACCTTGTTGGTCGGGTGCACGACCATCGCCAGGCCGTCGCGGGCGATGACTGTCGGCGAGAATTTCTGTTCCTCTTCCTTGTTCAGCGACCGGGAGCACATCCCGATCTGGGCCAGGCTGTCCTCAACCGCCTGCAGCCCCGCGGTCGAGCCGCCGCCCTGCACCTCCACCTTGAAGTCCGGATTCCTGCCGTTGAATTCCTCCGCCAGCATCTCGGCAAACGGCTGGATAGAGGTCGAGCCGATCACGTTGACCGTTTTCTGCCCGCTCTTGCGGCAGCCGGAACCGCCCGCCGCCACAAGCAGGGCCATCAATGTTATTGCCGCCAGTCTCATGTTTCGTGAAATATTAATGACTTCCCGGCAAATAGGAAGGTCGAAAACGTATTTTTTGCATATAAGAGACGCGTTGAATTTGCCGGTCAGCCGGGCAAAATGCCTTTTGTAGTGTTAGAACCTATCCGAATAACTACGATGAGTTGCGTTTCGACAAAAACCGGATGGATGCGAGGAAGACCGACGCAGGCGACCCGGTTAGGGTCGTCCAGGAGGTCTGACGCGGCAGATGCCGGTTTTTGTCGAAACCCTCCGGGACGGGCCGCCTTTGCCGCATGCCTTCGTCGCTCAGGCTCGACGACCTTATACAGGTCGGCGTCGCCCTCGCTTCTTGGCCTGCGACAAAATCGGCTCCGTCGCAGCCATTGTAGTTATCCGGATAGGCTCTATTGCGTTTTGCAAAAATAATGCAAACGGAATTTGCCGGTCAGATTGCAGGAAATAAGCCTTTTTACAGCGGCCTATCTTGCATTGCTTCTGCGAAATACAATAAGTACGTTATTGTGAAAATTTTGTGATTTTTCCTTTCTCCCGAATGATACTGTATAGAGGCAGCGTTTTGAGGCAATTTCAGGTGGGCCGGCGATCTGAACGTGTGCGATCTGGAAGGGACCGTATAAGTTTCAGACAAATAGCCTATTACGAAAATTTTGAATACCTTGTTGCCCCTGCTGTTGTATACTGACAGGCAGCGTTTAAAATAAGATTCCATGCGACTCTGCGCACCATAAATCATAATAAGGATCGCCGCTTTACCGGTCAAATCCGGTTAAGGCAGACGGGAACCTCATGAAAGGCATGACGATAATAATAGTGCTGGTCCTGGCAGGTTCGTTGACCGGCATCGCAAACGCACAGCGGCCGCACGTTCCGTTCTCCGACGAGGCGGTCCAGAAGGCCATCGACAAGGGCGTCGAGTTCCTGCTCGGCTCGCAAGGTGAGGATGGCAGTTGGCCGCCTTTCATAGTAAACAACGGCCAGGAGACTTATCCCGTCGGCCCGACCGCGATGGCGACATATGCGCTGCTGGCAAAAGGCATGAGCGTCAAAGACCCCAAGATCGAAAAAGCCCTCAAGTGGCTTGTCGCCCACGATTCCGACAAGACATATGAGGTCGGCTTCAAATGCCAGGCCTGGCTTGCCGCGCTGAAACAGGACGCCAAGTACCGCAAATACCTCGAAGCCGACGTCAAGAAACTCCTGGAATCGCAGGAAAACGGCGGCTACCACTACAAACTCGTCTGCGACCCCAAGGTGGCCTGGGAAGACACGCTGAAAAAACCGGAAACCTTTGTTCTTCGCGGCTGCAATTCCAACAGCCAGTACGGCGTGCTGGGCGTCTGGGCGGGCTATCGGGCCAACATGGAGATACCCAAGCAATACTGGGAAAAGGTGGCCTACCGCTGGGTGAAGTGTTTCAAAAACGGTTCATGGACGTACCTTCCGAACGACATCCCCGGCGATAAAGGCCAGACGCCTACGCACACGCTGGCCAGCGCGGGCATGGCGTCCCTTTACATCTGCGCCGACGCGCTCATGGGCGACGCGTTCATCAAGTGTTCGGTTACCATAGACAACCCGATAACAAAGACGATCGGCGCGGCCCTGAAATGGTTCGACGTCGAATTCGAGAAATCGCTGAAGCCCGGCGGCCTGATAAGCACAAGCTGGGGCGGCGCCATCCTATACCATTTATACGGAGTGGAGCGGGTAGGCCTGGCCAGCGGGCGGAAACATTTCGGCACGACGGACTGGTACAAGGCCGGGGCCGAGGTCATTATCAACAGGCAGCAGCCGGATGGTTCTTGCGGGGAATTCGGCCCTCACGTCGGGACATCATATGCGCTGCTGTTCCTCGTTCGCGGCCAGCGCGGCGTGCTGTTCAACCGGCTGGAGTACGACGGCGACTGGAACAACCGCCCGCGTGCGCTATACAACTTCTGCCGATGGGCCGAGGGAGTCTACGAACAGGAGGTCAACTGGCAGATAATCACGCTCAAGACCGACGTCGACGAGTGGCACGACGCGGCCGTCCTGGCCATCAGCGGCTCGAAGGCCCCGAAGTTCTCGGATGAGGACATAGCCAAGCTGCGAACCTATGTCTACCAGGGCGGGATGATCTTTTCTATAACGGAGTGCGGCGGAGTTATGACCTTCGGAAAGGGCATGAAGGAGGCGTATCGAAAGATTTTCCCAAAGTATGAAATGAACCGGGCAGGCAAAGAACACGAGTTATACTCCTGCCAGTACAAGCTGCCGGGTGTGCCGGCGTTTTATATAGTCAGCAACGGCATCCGTCCGCTGGCGATCCACACGGACGCCGACCTGCCGCTGTCGTGGCAGACCTACGCGGTGGCGACGGGCAAGCCGAACTTTGAGGCCGCGGCCAACGTCCTGATGTATGTAAGCGACAAGCAACTCAAGAATCGCGGCGCTAACCTCTGGCCGGAAGAACCCGCCAAGGCGCCCTCGCGTTCTATCAAGGTCGCGAGGATTCGCTTTGCGGGCAACTACGACCCCGAACCGCTGGCCCTGCAGCGTCTGAGCCGGCAGTTGGCAAGACAATACGATCTGAGATTGGAATTCGCTGATTCCCCGGCCAGCGCCCCCGCGGGCGGAACGCCGCAGACGGGCCTGGCGCCAACGGAACTGAACGACGGAATCAGGATCGGATTTATGACCGGCACAGGCGCGTTCACTCTGAATGCTCAAGACAAGGAGGCCCTGAAGAGTTGGGTGGAAGGCGGCGGGCTGCTGGTAATGGACGCTGCCGGCGCGGCCAAGGGCTTCGCCGACTCGGCAAAAGATCTGATAGGCGAACTCTGGGGCGCCGACTCGCTTCTGCCGCTGCCGCTGGACAGCCCGGTTTACCAGTTGAAGGACATGACGATCGACAAGGTCAAGTACCGCCGGGCCACGCGGGCGCGGATCAGCGGAATCAAGGATCCGCGCCTTCAGGCCGTGCTGGCCGGCGACCGGCCGAAGGTTCTGTTAAGCACCGAGGACCTCACCGGCGGGCTGATCGGCTATTCGGTGATCGGCATGGACGGCTACGAGCCATCGTCGGCGTTTGAACTGATGCGGAATATCTGCATATATGTTGCGACTCCCAAAGCGGCCGCGTCGAAACCTGCCGGCGCACCGAAGTGATTCCCACGGGAAGGATTTATAAAGCCCCCTGCGCGAGCAGGGGGACATTTGTTATTTTCTCCAATCACAAAGACAACAGCGTCCCCGCATTGGCATGCGGGGCTTTACAAAACAACCCATTCCAAGGCATTTCTAATACCACCGGCGCAAGCAGGCAGATATTTTTTTCCGTGACGCCGCAGTATCAGGAAACTCTCACACCGCCTTGGCGGCCGCTCGCGACCGGGCCGCGGAGAAGCTGCGGTACAGCAGCAGATCGTAGACTATCTTGAGCCCGCCCCCAATGAAGAACGGAGCGCCCAGCAGCAGCGGGCTGGTGCAGGCCAGAAACATCGTCGCCAGGCTCGGCGAGACGGCCGCGCCGACGCTTCGGGCCACGGCTGTAACGCCGGCGGCGGCGGATCGCTCGTCCGGATCGACCACGGACATGACGTAGGACTGCCTGGTCGGCACGTCCATCTGGCTGATGCTGAACCGCAGGAGCAGAACCGCGATGGCCAGGTAAAGGTTTGGCATCAGCGGCACGAGTATCAGCAGCACATTGGAAGGCAGGTGCGTGAAGACCATCGTGTTTATCAGGCCGATCTTCGCGGCCAGCTTTGACGCCGCCAGCGCCGAGACCGCCGCAAGGATGTTGGCCCCGAAGAAGATCGCGCCCAGCATGGCCGGCTCGACCTTGAATTGTATGTAAAACCAATACGCCACGATGCTCTGGATCACAAACCCGCCGGCGAAGGCGTCGATCGAGAACAGGGCCGAAAGTTTTGCCACCACGCCCTTGGACTTGTGAAGGCCCAGAAATGCTTTTGCGCCGGCCGTCCGCGAGGCGCCGTTTGCCTCATCGCGCCGGATCTCGACCGCCTTCGACAGCCACACGAACAGCACAGCCAGGATCGCGCCGGCCCCCGCGTAACCCCAGACCGCGGTTCGGTAACTGTCCACGGCCGGCATGCCGGCGTTCTGCATCAACTGCGTTATGCCGCCGGAGGCAAGAGCCCCCAGCGCCGTCGCCAGCGAGCCGACCAGGTTGTACCAGCCGAATACGTGCGTCCGCCGCTGGTCGGTAATGACGTGCGACAGCGCCGCCTGCTCGACCGAGAGAAACGGACCGACCTCGTTGCCGCTGGGGCTTATGACGCCGATGGTCGCGGCCGCCAGCAGCAGCAGAAAATTGTCGGTCAGCGCGAAGACGATGCCCGCCGCAAGCATTAGCACCGAGCTTACCATCAGCGTCCGCCGCCGGCCGAAACGGTCGGCCGTCGTGGTCAGCAGCAGAGACACCACGATATCGCCCGCCAGCGTCAGCGAGAGCAGCAGGCCGATCTTCGTGTCGGAAAAGCCCAGCTTCGACAGATATAGCACCAGCAGAACGGACAGGAATCCATAGGCGAACATCCGGATGAACCTGGTTACAAACAGCAGCCGCACATCTGCCTTATGCGAGCTGCTGCCTGGAATTTCTTCGGTCGGGGCATCTTGTGTCATTTGAAAGCTCCTTCCAGCTTGCCGTTGTTGACCATTTTCTGACAATATGCGTACAGAGCGTCGTAAACGATCCACTCCGCACGGTTCAATTCCAGGTCGTTCTTGAAGCCCATGTGCCGGAATCCCTCGGCAATGGCGTTGAGGCCAGGCCCCTCGGGCTGATGCCAGAGCGAATTGTCGGTATCCGCGCCGTTGACGATCCTTGCCAGCAGCACCAGGGCGGGGTCTTTCGCCAGGCCGTACTTCTTCACAATGGCCTCGAAGGAACATTCCTGGCCGTGGTGCCCCAACTCCACGCCCTTCACGTCATAAGGAATGGCCTGCTGGCGCTGGGCGGTCGCCGTCACTTCCTCGGCCGGTACGAACAAAAACTCGGCCTGCGGGTCAATGAACCTGCATATCAGCCACGGACAGGCGACCCTGTCCACTTTCACGTTCTCGCGCGTGATCCATTTCATATGCCGCTTCCTTTCAGGGAAATTTTCCGCGATGCTGCGATTCCATCTGCAACTTCAGTTCCTCGTACAGAGCGTCATATATCATGCGGCCGCGATCCATCGCCGTCAGATCGCCGGGGCTGGTCCGCCGGATGCCGCGGCAGATGAAATCCAGGCCCGGCGCGACCGGCTCGACGGCGACCTCCTGAACAACATCCGCCTCGTCCACGATCCGCGCAATCCGCCGAAGGATCGGGTCTTTGAGTTTGTAGGCCCGAATCATCGCGTGGAATGAACAATGCCCCCTGTGATGCGAATATGGCACGCCGGGTATGTCGAAAGACCTGGCGCCGCCGCCCCGCGGCTTTGTGCCCGCCGGGATGAACTGGAACACGGCCTTGGGATCAATGAAACGACGGATCAGCCAGCCGCAGGCCATGCGATCCACGCCGATGTTTTCCCATGTAACCCATCTCATCTGGCATCACCGCCTTTGCTCTTCAGGAGCGCCCGGCGGACCTTCGTGCCGACCGGCGAGCCGAAATAATCCCTGGCAAGAACTTCCTGATAGCGCCGCGACATCACGGCAAGGTCAGCCTTGCCGCGATTCAAAGCCGACAGGATCTTCCCATACTGGCGATCCACGTCCCGGCAGAATGCCCGGATGAGTCTGTCTTCCTGATCCGCGGTCGCGGGCCGGCAAATCCAGACAGAAGCGTCTCCGCGGAGTTCTTTTATCTCTCCGACCAGCCAGCGAAACTGCTCGGCGGTCCGATCCGACGCCGGCAGCAGCCAGACTGAATCGTGCAGCAGCTCGGCGCCCAGCCGCCTGAGCTTCCGCCATACGTACACCCTGGCTGCGCTGGGATGCCGCGGCACCTGATATGTCAGCAGCAGCCATGTCCCTGAAACGCCTGTCTGCGATTCTTTCACTTCCGGAGTTTCCTTTGTAACCACTGTTACAATACAATTGCGGCGGGGATATGTCAAGGCGGTTTTTAAAGAATTTTCAGGATTTGTTTTTCAACTGACTTGGGGCCCCTGGCTCGCGAAAAATTAACGCCGCGGTTTCCAATGCGCCGATGATAGTTTTTAATGTTCGCGATAATGCTGATAATTGCCGGCTGCGTGCTTGCGCCATTCGGGGCCGTCATGATGGCCGGCTGGATGGGCGGAAAGTCCCGCTGGTTCCGGTTCGGCCAATACGACCTTGACTGCCCCGACGCGGAAAACTTCCGCTGCACCGACAGCCGCAGCGCCATGATGTACCTGACGTTCATCGCCGTCGTTATCGCTCCCCTGCTGGGCGGCGGAATACTGATCGTCCTGGGCCTGCGCGAATTGGCGTAAGGTTCACCCGAAAAACTGCCCAAAAAATCTTGAACTATCGGTCCGTTTCTGCGTCTAATACAAGGGAAGGAAAGACAGGGATGAGATTTATTCTTGTCAACATGATGATCGTGTGCGCCGGTTTGGCCGCCGGTTGCGAAAAGCAATCCCCGCAATCAGGACCATCGGCAACCATGAAAAGCCCAGGGGCCTCTCCAGAAGACAAGGGCATCGCTCGCGCAAAGGCGGATATCGCAAATGGCAAAATGAAAATTCTGTACTATGGCCAGCCGTGGTCGCAAGGCAAGCGGCTCGTGGATGAGGCCAGCGGCCTTCCGGTCGAAATCGTTGCAGGATGTTGCGTTACCGCCGAGTTCGTCCAGGAAACCAACGCCTACAACAAGACTATGCGCGAGACCTTACAAGACGCCAGGTTGCGGGCGAAGGCATTCCTGGAAAAAAAGGGCATGGATTGGGGCGAGCCAACGTCATTTGACTGTTCCAATGGAAGGTGTTTCTTTAAATATCCCACAAGCGATATAGACACGACACTCGTTGGAAGTCGAACGCTTATCGTGCCACTACTGGGAGGTGAGCCGGAAATCCTTCCTGGCGAGTGAGTCTGATTTTTGCTCCGTACTCAGGAAAAATGCTACAACACTACAAAGAATCCTATCGTCTTGAATTTCATAAGGCATCATTTGGGCTCAACAGTCAAAGCCCTTCGAGCCTCAAACACGGCGGCGATGAAATCGCAAAGTATGAAATTTTGTCGTAAATATGAAGGAAAACAAAGAATGTTATTCACTTTTTCGTCGCCGGTTGTGAGGCGGCAGGAGCGGCCGCCAATGCGGCCAGCAGTTCAAGACAGACAGCGTCCTGGAGCGCTCTGGCCCTGTGAACGTCCCGGACCTTGTTGCAGAGGATTGAATAGGCAAAGGCGCAGTTCCCCCGGCCATCGAGTATGTATCCACTCAGGGTGGACGCGCCGGCGATGGTGCCTGTTTTCCCCAGCACGCGGCCTCGGCATGTCCTGTCGGCCATGCGGCCGGCCATGGTCCCGTCCACGCCGCTTAGGGGCAGGCTTTCAAGAAACACCCGCGATTGTTCGCCGCCGGCCATCGCGGCAAGCAGCTTTACGATATTGGCCGGGCTGACGCGGTTGGTCTGGGCAAGTCCGCTGCCGTCGCAGACGGCCAGGCCCTGGTCGTCCAGGCCGAACTTTTCCGCCAGCGCATCCTGCATGAGTTTGGCGCTGCCCTTCCAGGTGCCGTCGCCGGCCCGCAGAAAGACGCACTCGGCCGCCATGTTGAGGCTGTTCTTGTTTGCCCTTGCCAGAACGGCCGCGAGAGGCGTGCGGGTCGCGGCAATCTCGCGTCCGGCGGAGATATCCAGGTCCGAACCTTTGACCGCCTTGACAGTCCCGGCGAACGTAACGCCGGCCTTTTCCAGCCGATCGGCCAGCACGCGGGCCAGCATCATCGGCGGATTTGTCGCCGAGGTGCTGAACGGCTCGCCGCCGCCCGCTTTGACGATCCCGCTGAGAATGACCTCCGACTCGTCGGACAAACTGCGAAGCGACCATGCCTGTCTGTCCCCTCGCCGCACGTTGCACGCGATCTTTATATACGAACTGGCCGGCGCGACGACGGCGGAAATCTGCTCGCCGTCCAGGCGGAAGACCACGTCGTAACAGTTATTGTTGAAATTCAGATCGGCCACGGGCGCACAAAACCACGCCGCGTATTGATCCTTTGGCCAATCGGGATGTCGCATGTTTTTCGGATCAACCTGGGTTCTGGCCAGCAGGTCGCCGCTGACGGTCTGGCCGAATTTTTCCCTGGCCTGTTTGGCCCAGCCGTCCAGTTCGGCATAGATGGTCGTGCCGCCGGCCGCCGCCAGAACGGGGTCTCCAAGCGTCGGGTCGCCGTCGCCTGCCAGCACGAGATTGTCGCCGACCGCGAACAGCCCGGTGGTGAATTTGAATTCACCGCCGAGCCGCAGGATGGCGAAGGCGGACGTGAGAAGTTTCTGGTTGCTGGCCGGGATCATCGGCTGATCGTGCCTGTGCAAGGCTGCCGGCGTTCCGTCGCGCAGATCGACGACGGCCAGGCCGACGGTAGATTTCGTCGCCGACTCATATTCCTCGGCGAGCTTTTCAATCCTCCGGGCGAGCGAACCGGCGACTTCGGCCGCCGGCCGGCTTGAGGTCGTCGGCCAGGTCCCGACGGCGGGCCGGGTCTCCGCAACCGGACGGGTTTCGGCAGCCGGCAGGGTTTCAGCGCCCGGCCATTCGACGCGAATCGGGCCGCTGCCGGTGGCGGGCCAATCGACGACCACCGTCCTGACGGTCGCCGGAGGCCGACCGGCTGTCCGGTCGTGCGGTTTCGTCGCGTCAGTTGCGGCAAGCTCGTCCTGCGGCGGCCAGCAGATGCGGGAAATCGTCCACGTCCCGACCGCCGCGGCGACGGCAGCGAAAATCATCAGCCGGAATCGTCGTTTTCCCAGCAGCCTTTTCATTTCATAATTCCACGGACATCAGCGCCAGATTTACGGCGACATCAAATCGAGGAAGTCGGCCATGATGTGGGCGTCGAGCAGATATGATTTTCCCGGCGATTGCGATTTGTCAGGCCGGCGCCCCGCCGGCGGACAGACGGTAACGGCATCGACGGCCCTGGGCGGCACAAAACCCATTTTGAGTATTAGGGCAAGCCATTCGCACCAGACGTCGTCCGAGCGGACGACCAGATAGTCCGCTCGGCTGCTTCGGCAGATCGCCGCCAGCGCCCTGGGCGAGACATCGACGGCGCCGTTGTTGACCTCGCGCAGGCTGACGAGCCTTCCGCCGGCATAGCAGGCCGTCTCGGGCGAGCTTGCCAGCACGACCGGCTCGAAGGTCGTTTCCATCGACCGGGCATGCCGCCCCAGTTCGGCCAGGTCGGCGTGCCGCACGCCGGCGTTCTCCATGAAGACCGACCAGCAGGCCAGGCCCGCCAGCAGCAGCCACATCGCGGCGAGTTGAATCGGAATGGACCGGCCCAGCCTTCCGGGCAGGCCGGACAGGTTCCGCAGCCGCTCGGCCAGGCCGACCATGCCGAGGGCGCCCCACAACTGGGCCAGAGCGGCGATCGGCACGACGTATCGCCTGTCGAGCTTGTTGAGGCCGAACGGAAGCACGATGGCCAGCACCACCAGACCAAGCTGCGCCAGCAGGACCAGTCCGATGACGGTTTGCTCGCCGCCTCGCCGCGGCAGGCCGGCCCGAAGCGAAAACCAGACGATCGCGAACAACCACGCCGCCGGGCCTATCACCATGACGAGCGATTCCCACACGTCTGCCCAGCGGATCCGCAGGCCAGGGTAGTCGTCCGGCGAGGCTGACGGTCCGGCCTGTGCGGCGGACTTCCAGCCGGCCGGGTCGAGCCTTGCGACATCGTCCGGACTGATCGCATCCGCCAGGAGCGGCGAGGGCCACTGCATCAGGTCCACGTTTCGCCCGCCCAGGTACGGCGCCAGCCGCACGTCGGGCACGCAATAGCCGGTCTGCTCGTAGATATACGCGAGTCTGGGCAGGCTGACCGCGCCGGCCGCGAGAAACATGATCAGAAAATTTCTGACCACCAGGGATTTTTGCCTCTTCATCTTTGCCAGGCTGAAATAGAGGACTACCGCGCCGGCGACGGGGACCATGACTATTCCCTCGCTGCGGGTCAGCATGGCAAGTCCGGCCATCACGCCTGTCATGACCGCACCGGGCAGATCGGGCCGCCGCCGGTACAGGGCAAGGATCATCGCCAACGCCGTCAGCAGCAGGCCGTAAAGCGTCTCCGGCCCGACCGACGCGGCGAACTTTATCATCCACGGGTTCAGGCCCGCCAGGCCGGCCGCGGCCAGCCCGACCCGACGATTGAACGCCGACGTGCCGAGCAGATATATCAGCAGCACCGTCAGCAGCAGCGACACGCTGTTGACCGCCTGAGCGCCGGCGATCGAGGGCATATCGGAGGAAACGAAAAACCTCGCCGTCAGCCCGGCCAGCATCGGATACAGCGGAGGAATCGACGGCAGCCGGGTCTGATTCCATTTTCCCTCCTCCACCTTCTGGGCCAGCGGAATGTAATAGACGCACGCGTCGGCGCTGGCGATGCGGAAACAGACGATCTGCTTGGCCAGCAGAAGCCCGCAGACCAGCATGATCGCGCAGAGACAACCGGCCGCTGTGCGGCGCGATATGTCCATCGCGCCCGGCCCGACGCCGGCCTGCGAATTGCCGGCCGGCCCCGAAGGCCCGCCGCCGCCCGACGCCTGCGCCAAGGGCGATTCTTTACGTTCTTCATCCGCCATTATCACAATAAGATTCCCCGGCCCCGCCGTTGTCAACATGCTTTTAGCCAACAGCCCGCGGGAAAAGACCGGATAAAGCCCGTCACTCGATCGCGCAGACGCAGCCGTCGTGGGCGGCGACGTAGATAACCCCGTCGCCGATCCAGGGCGAGGCGAATATCTTGTCTCCGATCTTGAACTGCCATTTGGTCTCGCCGGTGGCCAGGTCCAGGGCATAAACCTGGCCGTCGTAGCATCCGAAGCAGACCAGCCCCGACTTGGCCGCGATGGACGGATCTGAAAGGATCGGGCCGGGGAATTTCTTTTTCCATATGACCGAGCCGTCCTTTGCATCCAGCGCGAAGAACTGCCCGTCGTTCCGGCCGACGTACACGCGGCCCTTCCAGACGCTCGGGCAACTGTGCGGGATCATTTCGTTGTCATCCACATCCTTGTCGAGCAGAAATGCGTACCAGAGCTTCAAATTATGCCCCTTTGGAACCTTGCCCTGGGCGGTCGGGCTGAATTTCCGCACGCCGCGGGTCGTGTTGACGTAGACAGCCCCGCTCTCATCCACGGCAGGCGTCTTGTAGAAATAGACACCCGCGCCGTTGACATATGGGCCGTTGGACTGCCAGTTGATCGCGGCGGTTTCATAGTCGTAGCTGTACAGGTAGCCCCAGTTGAGCACGCCGGCGCCGTAAAAGGCGGTGGCGTCCATCGCCAGCGAACTGTATTCCTCCGGCACGTTCCTGTTGATCGTCCAGATCAGCTTCCCGTCGTCGAGCCGGACGGCTACTATCTGCTTTCCCAGCGGGGTGAAGACCGCTCCGTAGGCGATGGCGGGCGAGCCGCGCGAAGTCGTTGTCGCCTTGCCCTGATATTTCCACTTCAAACTGCCGTCGGCGACATTGAGTGCGATCAGCGCTCCGCCCGTCGTCGTGAAACAGACAATGTCGTCGGCGACGCAGGCGGACGAATCCACTGAGCCTTTGACCGGATAGCTCCAGCGGGTTTTTCCGTCGGCCGTGTTCAGCGCGTAAAATCCGTCGCCGCCGCCGATGTAAAGCGTGTCTTTCCAGACAACGGGCGAGGAATTGATCTTGCCTCCGATAGGGCTTTTCCAGCGGACGGCCTTGGCCTCGGTCAGGCCAGTGCGGTTGAAGACCCCGCTTCGCCTGAGATTTCCGCGATAGACCGCGCCGTCTTTTATCTCGGCGCCCTGGAAGGGAGCGGTGTCGGCCTGTTTTGTCTCCGCGGCGGCGAGCGGCTCTTTGGGAGGCTTTTTGCCCGGCGTTCCCTCTTGGGCGAAACAGAGGCAGACGGCGCCGGCGCACAGGAGAAACGCCAGGTTCTTGGCGATATTATTTCCCCAGGTCATTGAATTTCTCCTTGTTGATGAGCATTTTCTTCACGATTTCCTCGATCTCCAGCGGCCGCAGCCCGTCGCGGGGGTGAGTCCCGGCGGCGCATCGGACCGGGCGGAAACTCACGTCGGGATAATAGTGCGTCAGATCCGAGGAACCGGAGGATTCGACCGCCACGCCGTGCTGCTGGTTGATGTTCGCGCCGCCGTACAGGAAACTCGGTCCGCCGGCCAGTATGGCGTTTTTAATCGGCGCGAAAACCTCCGAAGGCTTTTTATAGCCGTAGAACGGCGAGGCTATCGGGTTGTCCAGGTCCCTGTCGTACGGGCGATCATCGTCATTTTGTCCCTCGCCACTGAAGAGCCACTCCTTGACGTTGCCCTGGATGTCGAACAGGCCGTGGGGATTGGGTTTCTTCATGCCGACCGGGTGCGTCCGCCCGCATGAATTGCCCGCGTCCCAGACATAATCCTGGCCGGCTTTTTCGTCGTCGCCCCAGAAATATCTTGTCGTCGTCCCGCCGCGAATGGCGAAATCGAATTCCGCCGCCGTCGGCAGACGGTAGCCGTCGACATCCCAGCGGGTGAAGATGAAGGGCTTGGCATAGCTTCCGTCCCGGCATCCGGCCGGCGTCGAATCCACCTGGATATACTGATATCCGTCCAGCTTGATGGGACGGAACGCGAACGCCTTGCGGACGATTTTCGTGCAGGCCTCATCCTCGTAATAGCATGGCGTCCTGCCCTCCATTTCCGACAGGGCGTTGCACCATGTTATCATGTCGAACCATGTGATGTTCGTAACCGGCTCGTCGGGCGAGTGGGTAAAGTCGAAGAAGAACATGCTCCCCATGTCGCCGTTCCTGTAAAATTCGTAGCCGCTGGCCTGTGCCCACTGGCGCACAGTCTTCCAGCGGTCAAAAGTTATGGTGTATTTGGCCATCGCGAAGGGCGCGACCTTGACGGTCTTCCTGTCGTGGCGGATGAAGGATCCGCCGGGCAGATCGACCATGTCCAGCACGGCCTTTGAAACGGGCTTTGCGTCCGCCTTCTTGCCGACCGCCTCATTCTTTCCGAAGACCCAGCGCGGCGGCAGATCGTTCATATAAACGCCGGGCTTTGCGCCGTCGGCGCCCATGGGCGGGGCGGGCAGGCCGGCGTCGCGGCAGAGCAGTCGCACCCCGATCCGCGGGTCGCCCTTGTATGGCGCATCGCCGTAAGGAGAGGCCGGCTCGTCGGCCGGCGATTTGGGATAGTTGAAATCGCCTCCAAGAACGGCGACCGGCGGGTCGGCATCCGGGTCGTAAACGTCGCCGAAGGTCCAGCAGAGTTCCCAGACGTTGCCGATCATATCGTACAGCCCGTTTTCATTGGGTTTGCCGGAACCGACGGGTTTTGTGCCATCGGGTTTGCCGTCCTGGGCCTGGGGTTTCTGGCCGCCCAGGCCGGCCGTCCACTCCGCCGCCGTCGGCAGGCGATGCCCGTCGGCCTGCCACTTCACATAAATCTTCGGGGCAGGCTTGATCTCGTAATTCGGGCTGCTGAAGTTTCTCAGCTTCACGTATTCTCCGACATCCTTGCCCAGCGTGGCATATGTGGCGATATGCCGGTTTTTGAAAACTTCCTTGAACTCCGTGTCCGTATAATAGCACGGGGTCTTGCCCTCCATCTCCGAAAGCGTGTTGCAAAGGGCCAGGGCGTCGTAGAACGTTATGTCGGTCAGTGGCTCGTCATGCTCGTGCTCCCGTTTGCCGTACCCCATGCTGCCCATGCTGCCCGATTTGGCATAGACGTATCGCGCCTGAAGAATGTGATGCGGCGAGTCGCCCCAGCGGTAAATGTTCTGCCACATCGCGTAGGGCGTCTCGCACGTGGCGATGTTGAAGGCCGGGATGTCTTTTCCGTCTGCTGTCTTTTTGCCCGACAGCGTCGCCATCTCCATGTTAGGGCTTGGCTCGGCGGGCGAGTGCACGACCGCGTCGGCCTCGAAGCCATACCATTTGCAGTGCGTCTGGGCCGGTGAGGCGTCGGTCTTGGCGATATACCAGCCGACCGCCTGCACGTCGTCGAATTTGACGGCCTCGAAAGAGGCGTCCTTCGGGTCGAATTCGACGTGATATCCCTGCGGCCTGTACGCGGCCCATTTCGTCTTTGCCGGCCGGCAGACGGGCAGATAGCCCGACGGCTTCTTGAGTTTGCCTGCATCCTTGAACGGGTAGTCCGGAACGGGTTCTATGATCTCGGAAATATATAACTGCTCTTTGTTCCTGACGACGTATCGGACGTCGTTCCACCCGTACCAGTAACCGCGGGTCAGCAGCACGGCCAGGCGGCTGGCGTCGTCGAAAGATACGCGGAATCTGCCGCCGCCGTTCAGGAAGTCGTCCTTCTTCCACAGCATGACCACGTAGTGCCTCAGGAAACTGTTGGGGATGGTCTTGTGCCTCATGCCATTTATGGGATGGTCTTCCGCCCGGCTGTCGAAAAACGGCGGATTGTGATCCGGATTGACGCCCATCTCGCCGCTGAAATTGCCCGACTCGTTCGGCTTGTTGTTGCCGCAGTAATAGGTTGCGCCGCCGTAGAAAGTGCTGCTTAGCCGTTCCGGGAAGACGCAGGCGGCGGGCCAGTCGGGGATGCTCAATGGAACTTCCATGCTGAACGGCAGCGAGAAGATGAAATCGTCCGCCTTGTCCCCGTCGCCGTCGACGTCAGCCTCGTTCAATATCAACTGGCCGATCTCCTGCCATGTCTTCCTGGGGACCAGCGGGCCGTTTGCGTAACGCCATCCGCAATTGCTCCCCAGCCCTCCGTGCCCTCCGAAGCTGTGCCGCGTCCACTTGCCGGCGTAGCTTACGATGCGGGTGGAATAGGCCGCCTCGGGTTTTGACATGTCGTACTTCGTCTGCCAGAGGCGGTCCGCCCGGCGGGCCGTGTCCTTGAGCCACGGTATCTTCGAAAGTTCATCCTTCGGATTCGCCAAAGGTTTGTCCTGGCCTGTCGCGAGGATGCATAACGCCAGGGCCAGACATGCAGCAACCGCCATCCTTCTCATTGTTCGCTCCTGCTTCCGATGTGATCTTCCAAAGCGGCTTGAGCCGGACTTGTCTTCTCATTCTCCGTCGCCAGTTGTCATTTTGTCAAGCCTTCAGGCGGCGAGTTCGGCGGTCGAAGCGAAACCTGGGGTACGGTCGTGATTCATGGTGTTTCCAAATTCCCGATCCCGCCACTGGCAGGCGTGCCAGAATTTCAGACAACCCCGGCCAATTATTCCCCGCAAGGCATTTATCTGAATTCGCTGATATCTCAGACCGTTTTGTCTATTTTTACGGCATGTTTTTGATTAAAATACCAGCGTATCAGAAATTTGGGGCAGGAGACGGAAATGGAAAAGAACATTTTATTGTTATGCGCTGCGTTTGCGGTTTTTGGATGCGACAATACCCCGACAAATCCGGCAACGGTCCCTTCTTCGGCACAAGATACTCAACCTGCGGCAATTCCGACTTTTGAAGATGTGGATCAAATTCTTGTCTTTACGAGTAACATTTGGTCTTTGAGTATCCGGTTCAATAAATCCGGTGTAACAGACGATTCCGGGCAGGTCGGTTTCAGTTCATCTGACTTCGCAAATTTTCCTTCTGGAACCTTTGATCTGAAAAAGTTGTACACCGACCTGTCTGCCAGATGCGTTCCGAAGGCAACCGGTTCTGCCATTATTATGGTAGAATTCCGCCGAAAAGACCGAAAAATATCTCCAATGCCTCTGTATTTGACCGACTCCGAATATGTCCGAGGGCTTTTTAAAACAGCAATTGATGCCGCCGAGAAAAAAGAGACGATAACGGGGAATAAGATTGATGAACTCGCCCAAACGCATCCCCCGATTCCTCCGCCGCCGGAAAGTCAACCCACGACGTTCCCGGCTTTTGAAGATGTGGAAAGGTTTTTCATTACTGCATCCACAGCTTGGTATTTGGATATCCGAATCAAGAAATTTGGCGAAAATGATGGTTCCGGCCAGATTGTTTATGGTTCGTCGGATTGTGCAACTGTTCCTGCCGGAACCTTCGACCTGCGGAAGTTATATGACGATTTGTCGGCCAGATGCGTCCCGAAGGCATCAGACACAACAATTTATTATTTTGGAATAACCTATAAGGGCAAAAAGCAGTCTCCATGGTATTTTTCTGATTCCGATTATGTGCGTTGGATTTTCAAAACGGCCATAGACGCCACTGCGAAAATGAAAACGGGATCGGGCAAAACGATTGAGGAACTCGCCGAGAAGTATCCTCCGGTACCGCCAAGCAAAGAGAAAAAATGAGCCTGAAAAGGCCCGGATTTACGTGTATTGCGAGCCGGAAGAATCCGGAATCAGCTTTCAATCCTGCGGATGTCTTCGGAGGCGTCGTCTTTGGCCGCCGGCGTCGTCGTCGGGATCGGCGGCGCTCGAGGCCGGCTGGGACGTGTTCTGCGTTTCGGGACTGTTGCGCCCTTCGTCGTCCTCGGCTATTCTGTGATGATCGCGTTTGAGCCAGTCGAACGCCATGCTCGCGGCCTTCCTGCCGACCTTGCGGGCCACCAGCGTCGAGCCGCGAATCACGCTGCCGGCCAGCGAGTCGGCGAAGTATTCCGCCGTGCCGCGCCCGATGTCCCTGATCGTCTCCTTCTGCACCAGCTTGCCGGCCGGGTCTGTCCAGGCGCCCCTGACGTGGAACCGCGTGAGCATGGCCAGCAGTTCAGCCAGCGGGCGGGTCTCTCGAAGCTCCTCCAGCCGCGCGTGAACAATGTACATATCCACCTGCTTTGTCCGCAAATTGATGGTCCCGCCCGGCTCGACCACCATCGCTATCTCGGGGTTCGTCAGCTTGCCCTTTTCGAATGTTACGGCCGGCCCGGCCATCCGGAAAACGCCCTCGATCTCGTTCGACTGGCCGAGCTTCGTTGAATCGACCCCGATGAGCTTCAGCATGAAGCTGTAAAATCCCACGCCTTCCAGGTCCACGTTCTCCAGCAGGAACTCGCCCTTGCCCCACAGCCCGTCCAATTCCAGCCCGCCGCCCAGGAATTCCATCTCCAGCAGCCCCGTGCCGCGGGCGACCTTGGTGTCGGGATTTATC
>JACRIL010000275.1 GCA_016235825.1 Planctomycetota bacterium | reverse complement strand
ACGCGAGGCCGACTGATCTGCTCGGCTTCTCGAACAAGTAGTCGTTACAGGTCCTGTAACCGACGCAGACCTTACCGACGGATATGACTGGTAAAACCACAGTCTGTTGCGATAGGGGGAGCTAACCGTCTACCCCCCTTTGTTTTATTGTATGAATTACCAGAAGGTGGGGGTTAGCCATTTTTCGCAACTTTAACCCTTTGCGGACAAAGGGTTAAGATTTAATGCAACTCTGTCCAGAAAGGTCGAGTTGCATGAAATACCGTCGAAAACCACGAGTTTTCGACGCTGTATAAGCCAAAAATGGCTAAACTGCACAAAAGGACAATGATACTTTGCAGGTTCGATGCGACCAATTAGCAGGCTCGAAGAGCCGGCAGAAAGTAGCCCCGGGTGAAGCGAAGTCCGCCGTCAGGCGGACGAAGCGGAACCCGGGGAAACCGGCCTTTAAGAAAGTATCAGATGTTCGTTCCTGCCACTGGCAGGAATAGAGAAAGTTAATGGCGGCCGATGATTATGGATGAAATATTCATTCGTCGTGGAAAAAGAAAAAACGATTTATGTTTTTCAACAGCAGAACAATGTTTCGGCCATACACATTGGCGGTGACATTCAAAAATTTCGTCACCTTTGCTGTGGCGCGAGCGGAGCTTTGGAAACTTTTTCGATGGGTTTATCCCCGGGTTTTGCGGCGGCCGGCTCCGCCGTTCGCCGCTCCACCCGGAGCTACTTTCTGCCGGCCCTTCGGGCCTTTGCCTGTTATGCAGCAGAGTCCACAAGGCGTTTTGCGTTTGCAACCTTAATGTAAAATTACAAAACTATGGAACGGATGTTGATTACATTAATTGGAGCACTCAATGTTTCTTGGCATAGACGTCGGAACAGGCAAGTCGGCGGCAGTGATCGTCGGGCCGGACCGCAAGGTCCTGGCCGACGCCTCGCGGCCGAACAACGCGAATCTGTCCGCGCCAACAGGCCGGAGCGAACAGGACGTAGCCAAGCTGCTCGACGCGACCTGGCGGGCTGTCTGCGATCTGCCGGCCGATCTGCGTAGGCAGGTCCGGGCCGTCGGCGTAACCGGGCAGATGCACGGCGTTGTCGTTGTCGATGCCGGCGGCCAGGCCGTTGCGCCGCTGATTAACTGGCAGGACCAGCGATGCCTTGAAAAGCCCGATTTTCTGCCGAGCCTGAAAAATCGCACAGGTCATATTCTGCGGACCGGCTTCGGCTGCGCGACCCTCGCGTGGCTTGCGGCCAATCGCGCGATGCCGAAGCAGGCTGCGTACGCCGCGACGATTCACGATCTTGCCGTCTCCCGCCTGACCGGCCAGGCCGTTCCGGTTACCGACCCGACCGATGCGGCAAGCTGGGGATTTTTCGACCTGGATCGTCTTGACTGGAATCTGAAGGCTGTGAAGAAGGCGGGCATTTCTGAAGGGCTGATGCCGAAGGTCCTGCCGTGCGGCGGCAGGGCAGGCGAACTATCCGCCCCAATGGCCCAAACGCTCAGCCTGCCGGAAGGCGTTCCTGTCGCCGTCGCCATCGGCGACAATCAGGCGTCGCTGGTGGCAACGCTGAGCGACCCGCAGGTTGAACTTGCCCTTACGCTCGGCACGGGCGGACAGATCTCGGCTGTGCTGACCGGCGAAGGCCGACCGGCTCCGATGGAATCTTTTGAATACAGGCCATACCCGGGCCGGCGACTGGCCGCGGTGGCCGCACCGCTGTGCGGCGGGGCGGCCTGGGCCTGGCTGGCCGAGACAGTTCAGCGATGGTTGGCCGAGTTGAACGTCCCATGCCCGTCGAAGGATGAAATCTTCGCCCGCATGGACGAACTGGGCGCCAAGGCGCCCGACTCGCTCGTGATCGGGCCGCAATTTCTGGGCGAACGGCACGATCCGACGCTTCGCGGCGCGATAGGCCGTATCGACCTGGAAAATTTCTCGCTGGGCGGCGTCGCCCGCGCACTGGCTCGCGGCATACTGACAAACATGAAGAATATGCTGCCGGCTGAACTGCTGGCCGGCCGCAAGCGGATCGTCGGCAGCGGCAACGCGCTCCGCAAGAGCGCCCTGCTCCGCGCCATGGCCGAGGATGTCTTCAGAATGCCGTTGATCCTATCCGAAGGTCAAGAAGAAGCCGCCGCAGGCGCGGCGATACAGGCCGCTGCGCTGGTCGAATCGCAAAAGGAATCTTAAAATGGCTGCCGACATAGCTTCCTACACTTTTCCATATTTTGCCCGCAAGCGCGACGCCGACAAGCCCAATGTCCTTATCTTGTTCACCGACGAGCAGCGTTTCGACACGATCAGCGCCCTTGGCCATCGCCACATGATAACGCCGACGCTGGACCGGCTGGTCCGCGAGGGCTGCTCGTTCGTCAACGCATGCACGCCCAATCCGGTCTGCGTTCCGGCCCGGCACAGCCTGATAACCGGCCTGTATTCCCGCGATCACGGCATGGCGAGCAACGGCGCAGCGGTCGTCCCGCCGGCCATGCCCCGCCTGCCGCAAATCCTCGCCGACAACGGCTACAATTGCGAGGTGGTCGGCAAGATGCACTTCAAGCCGGCTCGCAGCCATCACGGATTTCACCGGATGCAGTTGCAGGAGGAACTCACCCGTGACGTCGCCGACGATGAATACATGATGTATCTTCAGCGGGTAGGCCTTGGGCACATTCGCAATCCGCAAGGCATCCGCGATCCTATTTATCATCATCCTCAGCGGTCGGCCCTGCCGGAGGAGCATCATCCCTCGACGTGGGTTGGCGACGTGGCGGCTGATGCGGTGAGGCGAAACGCCACCCGGCCGTTCTTTCTGTTTGCAAGCTGGATACACCCGCATCCGCCGGTGGCCGTGCCCGACAGCTTCGCCGACATTTATCGCGGCCGCAGCCTGCCCGTCCCGACGCCCCGGGAGGCCGACCCGAATCCGCGATTGAAATCCGCCCGAAGCGAGAAGGATTTCAGGTCGCCGGAGGATGTCATGCGTTTCCGCGAGCTGTATTATTCGTGCATCACGCTGGTCGACAAGAACATGGCCAAGGTGCTGGCCGCGCTCGAGGAGATCGGCCAGCTTGACAACACGCTGATAATAATGACCTCCGACCACGGCGACATGCTCGGCGACAACGGGGCCTTCGACAAGAGCCTGCCGAACGACCAGGCGGTCCGCATCCCGATGATTATCCGTTACCCTCGGGCGTTTAAGTGCGGCAGCGTCTACAACAGTTTTACGGATCTGGTCGATCTGCTGCCGACCGTGCTGGATGCCTGCGGAGTGGGCCTGCCGGAAGGCTGGGACCTGCCCGGCGAATCGCTGCTGATTCCGGAGGGCGCCGGCAGGAAGGACCGATCCGAGCACTACGCCGAGAATGGCAGAGGCCACGGGCGGTTCATCTCGCTGCGCGGCCGGCGCTATAAATACAACTACTGGTTCAACGGCCCGCGCGAAGAATTCTACGATCTCCAGACAGACCCCGCCGAGACAAAAAATCTCCTGCCCGACAATCTGGATGCTCAGGCAAAGCAGGCCTGCGAATCGATGAAGGCCCAGCTCGTCGAATATGAGAAACGCTATGGCCATCGCGATTCGATAATTGACGGCCGGCTGGCCGTGCACAAAGGCCCGGAGGGCGAGACCTGGCCGCCGTGCCTCGACGGCATCGACTGGCAGATGGCTTTTCACACGTTCAACATGCCGGCAGCCGAAGAGGCAAAACTCAACCGCCACGGCGACGAATTCCTCGCCGCCGTCGCCAAAGAGCCGACTGTCGATCTCAAAAAGATCAACTGGGAATTCTACGAGAGTTCCACCCGCGACCTGGAAACGCGCAAAAAGGTCTTCGGCTTAAAGTAGGTTTTCACTGTCCGAAGATCGCCGCCAGCGAGCCATTCTGCAACGCCACAAACAGCCTGCCTCGGGCCGCGGACATGCCGCTGAAGACGGGAGCGGCCGGCAGCGCGATGTCGCCTCGCGGCTCGCCGGTGGCGGCATCGAAAATCCTCAGCCATCCCTTCGCCGGATCGTCGTCCACAGTCGACGCCACGCAGACGCGGTCGCCCGCGCGGATAACAGCCAGCGGACGCTCGCCGGCCGGCAGGGGCTTAAGCCACTCCTTGCCGTCCACTATTCCGACAACCAGAAACGGCAATTTGTCCGGCAGCACCGCTTTCTGGCCTTGCGTCGCCGGCGGCGAGTTATCGACAATATTCTTGGCTCGCGGCGCCCTGATGCTGTCGCCGCTGCGCCCGATGCCCCATTGGTCGGCGCCATGCGAACACCAGATGCGAGCCAATCGTCCGTTGCAGGTCCAGAATGTTCCCGAAGGTTTTCCATCAAGCCAAGTATAATGATCGTCCCAAAGGGGTATGCCGTCCAGCAGGCCCAGAATGGCGGCGTCTATCGCGCCCGGCTTGGGTTTTCCGGCCCGGGCATTCTGGCCTGTAGCGGGATTCAAAAGGGCTGGTTCGGTTTTATATCTGCAAAGCCATAGATTGCCGTCGCGAATGCCGGAAACAGTGTTGTTCAGCGTGCTGGCAATTCCTTTGGCCTTGGGATCCGTTACGATGCTGTACGGCCCGAATTTGCGAAACCAGCGAGATTCGCCGGTGAGAGCGTCCAGCGCCCATGCGAATATTCCGCCTCCGCTCTCGGAATTTCGCCCCGCGGCGGCATAAGCCGTGCCCTTTTCATCCACCGCCACCGAGCCGAAAACCGGCCAGAGCGACTCGATTCTGCCGTAGGCCGCCATTCGCCGGTCTTCCGGCGCGGCCTGAAAACGCCATGCCATGTTTCCGGTAGCCGAGTCCAGGCAGTAGATATAACCGTCATGTGCGCCGAAATACAGCCGGCCGGCATGCCAGGTGGGCGGGCTGTCCACGCGGGCGCCGACGGTGAAATGCCAAAGCTCCCGGCCCGAAGCCGAATCGACCGCGCACACCTCGTGTCCGTCGGGCACTGCACAGACCACCTTGTCGCCCACTACTGTTGGCGCCGTCGGCGAGGCCGGCAGTTTCACCTGCCATCTGATGCGCAGGTCGCCTTTGAGAGCCGATTCTGTGGCCCCCGTCCGTTCGAGGTCGTGCCTCCAGGCCGGCCAATCGTCTTGATTCTGATCGGCCGCGACAGGCTGTTTCGCATCATAGGCCGGGCCTTTCTGGAGCCTGCCGTCCGGTTTGATCGCCGAATAATCCGGCAGCGTGGCGCCGGTAAAGGCGACAACCGCGCGAATGGGATTGTTGCACTTGCAACTGTTCACGCCCTGATAGAGCAGGCCGTTGGCGGGGATCACGCCGAGGTCGCAGGCACCGCGTATCACATCGCCGTTGAAAAAGGCCCCGGTATCGAGGTTGATCATCCGATTCCATACCCGACCGCCGCGCATCACCCATGGGCCGACCGTGTATTGCGGCTGGCAGAGAGATCTGTCGGGCGTAACCTCGCCTTCCAGAAGCGTCCGCTTTTCCTGGCCCGTGGCGGGATCCAGCTCGACCATTTTTTTATCATTGACTGTTATCAGGCCGCCGCCGTGCATGAAAATGAGCCGCTTGTAGTGGGCGAAGGTCCTATATTCCCACCGGAAGTTTCCCGTCGCCGTGTCATATGCCCGAAGGATGCGATTGGCCTTGCTGTCTTGTACAAAACTCACGCGGCCTTCGGCATTTTCCATGGTGAAGACCAGTCCGCCGCCACAGGCGACAAGCCCCTCCAATTCCTTTTCGCCCTTGAGTTCCGCTTGCCATCGCTCATGGCCGGTTTTGAGGTCCAGGCAGCGCAGGATATGTTCCGTTACAAGGAAGACCCGTCCGGTCTCGTCAACCAGACAGCCGGGCGATGTTTCGCCGCGGTGGTTTATCCAGGAACCGGCGGATACGGAGACTTTGAAGTCCTTCTTCCAGAGGAGATTCCCCGATGCCGCGTCCCATGCCTCAGCGCCATTGCGATTCAGGAGCACGCCGTCGGCATAGATTACTCCGTCCGGCTCAAATTCATATATCCGGATCACTTTTCCGGCGGCTGCGTCGATTGCGGACAGCTTTTTGGGATTTTCCGGAAGGCTGACGAGAATGCGGTCTTTTAACGCGACAACCGCCCCCGACGCAACCCTGCGCCACAGTTCCATGCCGTTCCAGGCGTCCCGGGCCACCACTACGGTTCCAACCGCCTCGCCGTTGACGAATATCGGATGGGTGAAAAATGCGCGGCCGCCGGCGGAATGAAATTCAAATTTAAATTTCCGGCAGGTTATCTCCCCCCAACTGGCGCCTTCCATCCACTGCGGGGCCGTGGGCGGCCCGACGAACGTGTCCAGCGAATGCATGCTCGACGCCGGATCGTGCCCGTTCTGCGGCCACTCGTCCATGCCCGCGGGCCAGCACTTTCGCAGCCGCTGCCAGCCGGCATGTTTGCCGGCAAGTTCCACTTTCGGGATTCCGGCTTCGCCCAATAGTCTGCTGACCTCTTCGGGGCTTTTGCCTTCCACACAGACTATGCCGAATGGCGCGGTTACCCGCAAAATTTCGGCAAGCCCGATCCCTGTTTTTTTAAGGCCGTCCATGTTCTGGACGAACACCACATTCATCAGGTTGTCAAGATAAGGCAATCGCGGTCCCGATAACGGATCCACGGACACCCGCCCGGCCAGGCTCTGCTCCCTCAGCCTCAGACGTGATGCGGGAATCGGGTTCGTTTCAAACGTCAGCCCTTGAATGGTTCGCCCGGGTCCGGCCAGTTTGGCCGTCAGGCTGGCGTCTCCGCAATCCAGGTGAAGCACCATAAGCGGCCTGGATGCCAGCGCCGAATCGCCGATGATCTCCGCCAGCAAATCTGCGGGCGCCGTCTGCGTCTGCGCGCCGACGGGTTTATCCGCGTCCGCAAATATGACAATCGCCAGCAGAAGCCCCAAAACAACAATAGTGTCAACCCATTTGACGCTGAAATGGCGAATCATATGTTCTTTCTATTGGCGGCACGTCTTGGCCGGAATTTATCAAACAGACTTGGTCCATAGCCATTATGCTATATTCACTTTCTGTTTTCAAGCATTTCGTTGGCGGCGTCGATTCGCTGGGTGATTTCAAAGGCCAGGTCCGACTTTATCGCCTCCGCCACCGCTTGGGCCGTCTTGAAATGTCTGATCGCCGCGTTGATAGCCGCTTCGCTGACCTCCGTGGCCGTCGGCTGGCTTGCAGTCTGGCTTGTCGCCTGCGCATCGCCTTGCGTCTGCGTCGCGGGCCGTTTCGCCGCGGGGCGCGGGCGCATCAGTTCGTCTCCGCGGGCCAGAAGCCGCCGGATATAATCCTCGCCGGCATCGAATTTTTCGTATTCGCCCGCCTTTTCGTACCGCGCCTGGAATATCTCCAGGAGCTTGTCTTTGTATGTCCCACGTTTGCTCGGACATTCGCCTATCAGCGTCTGGACCGCCTGAAGGGCGATTTCAAAACCGTCCGGGTCTTTCATGGCTAACTCGATGGCCTTGTTCAGGACGTACTCCCGCAGGGCCGGATTGTCCGAGACCTGCTGGAGGCCGTCCATGAGTTTCCGGGCGAAGTCGGCGGCGTCGCGTGTATTTTTGCTCGCCGCGGCGGCCCGGGCTTCGGGGCCGAAAAGCTCCTCGAAGGCCTTGGCCGGGTCGGCGGCCGCGGCGCCCTGCGCCCAAACCGTTGCAATGATCCCCATACATCCCGCCAGCAACACTCGCCCTGCGATGGCGGTTCGATTGTCTCGAATGGCTGACATGATATGCCCTTTCGATTACCCGACGTGAACTGTGCCGCCTCTACCTGTCTATTGACTTTTTCCGCCGCCGGTTACATAAAAACCGGGGCAGATTCGTGAAATTTGCTTCTGAAGTATTCAACACCCGGCCGCCCGTTTCGGACCGGGAAAACCGTTTTTTTATCAAATATGCCGTCGGACCTGCCGGAATGAGGCCTCGCGGTCTTGAGTCTGTCCGGCTTGTATATATGATATCAGGCATGTTTGGGAGACACAGATGAGCGAGCTGAAGGGCAAGGCGCTGATCGGGCAGTCGGGCGGGCCGACGTCGGTAATCAACGCGTCGCTGGCCGGGGTGGTCGAGTCGGCGGGCAAGTGCCGATTCATGACCGGCGCGCTGGGGATGCGATACGGCATCGAGGGTTTTCTGAAGGGCTGGACGGTCGATCTGGCCCGCCAGCCGGCGGGCGTCGTCAAAGGTTTGCGTAATACGCCGTCGTCGGCGCTGGGAAGCTGCCGGTACAAACTCAAGGACGCCGATCTGCCGGCGGTCCTCGATATGCTCAAAAAGTTTGACATCCGGTACATGTTCCTCATAGGCGGCAACGACACGATGGACACCATTCATCGCGTCGAGGCCTTTTGCCAAAAGAACGGATACGATCTGCGGGGAGTGGGCGTGCCCAAGACCGTCGATAACGATCTTTTCGGCACCGATCACACGCCCGGCTACGGCAGCGCGGCCCGGTGCATCGCGCTGTGGGTGTTGCAGGCTGGCCTGCTGGCCCGCGACATGCAGAAGGTCGACCAGTTTGTGGTGCATCAGACGGTGGGCAGGCGGGCTGGCTGGCTTGCGGCGGCGGCGGCGCTGGCAAAGACAACACCCGATTCGGCCCCGCACATTATTCTCATGCCGGAAGTGCCGTTCGACGCCGATAAGTTTCTCGCCCGGGCCGAGGAAGTCCACAGGCAATGCGGATACGTTTATGTGGTCTGCGGCGAGGGCGTAGCCTACGCTGACGGCACTCCGATTTCGGCCTCGCAGGTCAAGGACAAGTTCGCCAACGTGGAGTTCGGCGCGATGGGCGGCACGTCAGCCGCGATCCGCCTGCACAAGATGCTCGCCGACAAGTTCGGCTGGCGGGGCGAATTCCAGGTAACCGAGAGCCTGCCCATGTGCGCCGCCGACCGGCCCGGCCCGCATGACGTGCAGGAGGCGTATCGCTGCGGAGCCCAAGCCGTCAAACTTGCCGCCGCGGGGCAAAGCGGCGTCATGGTCAGCATGGTCCGGGCCGCGGGCAAAAAATACAAAATCAGTTTCGCCGCCGCGCCGCTTTCGGAGGTGGCCGTTCACGCCAAGCCCATGCCGCCAGACATGATCTCGCCCGACGGCATGCACGTTACGAAGGCGTTCCTCGATTACGCCCGGCCGCTGGTGGGCAAGTTGCCCGATTATGTTACTCTTAAAAGCAAATATTAATAGTCTCTAAAGAAAGGCGCCGCCAATGAACCTGAAATCCCCGAAATATTCCCGTTACTCGCTGGTCCGCGAGATGCTTCAGACGCAGGCCGTGGTCGCGAAGTTCAATCCCGCCTGCGTGAAGGCGTTTGTCGGCCCCAGCCGTGCCGCGGGCCGGCTGATGCTCACCGGCGAGGGTTCCAGCCGCATTTTCCCGGCCAAACATGCCATTGAACTGGCGATGCGGCGGGCGGCGAAATTGCAGGTCTTTACCGAGGGCGGCAGACAGGCGGCTGAATACGACCTGAAAAATTTCGCCGTCTACGGCGCGTCCAATTCGGGCAAGACCCGCGAAGTGCTCGATCTTTTCGGTTCGCTCCGCAAGGCCGGCCACAGGAAACTTTTCGGCCTGACCGCCATCGGCGGCAGCCCGCTGACGGATGTCGCCTCGCGCAGCCACGTCCTTTCCTGCGGCAAGGAGCAGGCCGTTGCGGCTACCAAGAGCGTCGTGGAACAGGCATTGTTTTATCACGCCCTCCTGTCGGCTGCGGCGGGCAAGGCCATTCGTTCCGGCGACCTAAAGAAATTGGCCGCGGCCATCGGCAAGGCCCTGACCGCGTCGATCTCGCCGGCAATTGTCAAGGCCGCCGCAAAAGCGACCAGAATCTACTGGGCAGGCAGGAACAACGGCGTGGCCGAGGAACTGACGCTCAAGACAAACGAGATCGCCCGCAAACCCTCGGGCTATCTCGAAGGAACCTACGCCGTGCACGGCGTCGAAGAGGTCATGAACAAGACCGACCTGGTCATCGTGATCGACCCGTTCAGGCAGGAGCTTGGCAAGTTCGAGGAATGCCTGAAAAAGGGCGTCGGCCTGACGCTGATAGCCGTCGCCGGCCGCAAGGCCGGGCCTCTGCCGACGATAATCGTCCCCAAGGTCGCGCCCGAATTTGCCCCGTACGTCCAACTTGCCGCCGGATGGAACCTGCTGGTCGAGATCGGCCTGGCCAACGGGATCAACCTGGACAAGGCCCAGCGGGCCAGAAAAATCGGCAACGAAGCCAAAATCGGCAAGAGGTAAAGTTTTAGAATCTCGCGAGACTTGGTATAAGTTCAACTTTTGCCAATTTTATAAATCGTCGAAACATTCAATATGACCGACTTTCAATCGTCCCGCCAAGGCGGGACTGCGATGTTATGGGTGATTTTTTCCACGGGCTTGCGCCCGTGGCTATGATTCAATAGTGCTGTCAGGTAAATTTTGAGTAATAGCCACGGGCGCAAGCCCGTGGGAAAGGGCACAAAATTAAAAGCGAGTCCCGCTTTAGCAGGACGATTGAGATTGTTCATATTGCCGATTTTTGTTGTTACATGAAGCCAAAACGAGACAAACGGATACAACCATGAAATACTACGGTCTGAAATCACAGGCGAAGATTGAACGGACGAAGATGGGGCTTTTGGGGCGGCGCCGGACGAAACACTCCGCCAGTCTCAAAAAGGTCTTCACCGACAACTACCGCAAGCTCGCCCCGGCCGACTTCATGAAAAGATGGTTTCCCGCCCTTGGCCCCAGGGATAAAAAGATCGTCGTGGTCATCACCGCGCACGATGACGACCTGCTTTCCTTCGCCGGCGTGCTGGGCAAGCTGGCGGCCGAAGACAAAGTCGAGATTCACCACCTGATTCTCACCGACGGCTCGATGGGGTGTGGCGAGGATTACATGAAGATGTGCGCCTCGCCGGCGCGGCTGAAACAGTTGTCGAAAAATATGATGGTCGCCGGCGGTCCCGACAAGGGGCTTTTAGTCCGCGGCCCGAAGAAAATCTGGGACGAATACGCCGGCCTGCTCCGCAAGGCCGGACAAAAAATGGCCCATGTCCGCCGCGGCGAGGCCCGCGACGCCGAAAAAATCCTCGGCTTCAAATACACGTACTTCCTCGATTTTCAGGACACCTCGCTGGGCCAGTATTACTTCGGCCTGACGGATTATCAAAGTCCCGGCGCCACGGCCGTCGCGATCCGGCTCGTCCGCGACATCAATCCTGATTTGATGATCCTCCAGGACCGCAACCAGGTCGTCGATTTCAATCCCGACCACTACGCCGCCGGCTGGATCGGCTACACGGTTTATTGGCATCTGCACTGCCCGGTGCTCGGCGTCAATTCGATCGAAAAGCCGTTCAAGGCGCTGGTCGCCCGCGGATTCGAGGGCATCCAGCGGCCGGAGTTCCGGCTCTGCGACTACCTCATCGAGCTTTCCGACAAGTACCTCGACCGCAAGGTAAGCTCACTGCGGGCGTACAAAAGCCAGATCGAACTGGTCGACAACCTGTTCAAGATCGAGGAGACCGCGAAGTTCCGGATGGAAGGCTTCTTCGAGGTCGATCTGCCGCCGACAAGGATTGACTGAGCGGCGGACCCACGATCCAGCGGGGCCATACATAACAGCCTGTGTAAAAAGTGACACGGGCATCTTGCCCGTGTGTTCCACGACCGTCTCGGTCGTGGCAGTTGTTGTTTTTTGAGAAACCAGGGGCGAGACGCCCATGGGACACACGGACGAGACGTCCGTGCCACGAAAAGCAGGCTGATGGTGGAAGATGGAATGATCTTGCCCGCGGCGCGGGGGGCGCAATACAATCACGCTGTGCGGCGATAGGAACCGGCTCCAAACTGAAAGGGCTTTTTGCGATGGGAAACATCTTCGGCGGAGGAATCATCAACATCGTCTTTTACGGCCTGATGGGCGTGCTTGCGGCCCTGGCGGCGGCTTTCATAGTCGGCCTGTATCTCCAGAACGGCCGGCTGGCGGGCAGGCTGGGCCAATCGGTCAACGATCCGGTCGTGCGGGCGCGAAAAGAACTGCCGCTGCTGGAGCTTTCGGCCGACGAAGTCAACCGCCTGACAGAAATGGACAAATGGGCCAAGCGATACACGTCGTTTCTCTGGGGCGTCGCGGCGCTTTTCCCGATGTTCGGGATACTCGGCACGGTCCTGGCGGTCTTCTGGGCCAATCTGGAGGACGTAACCAGCCTGTCGAAGAACTTTCAGTTCGCGCTGGGAACGACCATATTCGGACTGATCGGGGCGATCGTTACCCGGTTGTTCGTGGCGATGCTTGAGCCCGGCCAGCAGCAGAATTCCGAGGACCTCGACAAGATCCGCTCGGACATCTTTCGCAAGAGGATGACGGGTTCCGGCGGGCCGGGGGCCTGATTGATGAGGAAGATCATCGATCTCATCCCGGTGTTCGACTGCTTCCTGATAATGCTGTTCATTTTCATGGGAGCAGCCGTCCAGTCCAGGATGCACGACGAGGGCAAGTGGACTGCCCGGGCCGATGAGTACGAGAAAAAGATCGGCCTGCGCGAGCAGACCATCTCTTCGCTCCGGGATGAACTTCGCAACCTGCGGGCGCTGACCGCGACGGTCGAGCGGCTCAGGGAGGAAAACGAGAAGCTTCAGCAGGCCCGCGAGGCCGTTATCGCCAACCAGCAGACGCTGATCGATGGGCTTAGCGCGATATTTGCCAACCAGGAATTGCTGAAAAGAGTGCGGGTCGAGGCGCAGACCGGCCTGTCGCAGGCCGACGCCAAACGGGTCCTGGAAGGGCTTCAGGCCGCCGCCGACCCAAAAAAGATCGTCGAGTTCATCCTTAAAAACCAGGAGGTCATGTCCCGCTACGCGGCGATAAACGTCTATCTCGACAAAGACGACAGCGTCTTCATGAACGATCTTCACATCCCGGCCACCAAAGACGAGTACGTCCTGCGCAACGAGATCGCCCGCTTCATGCGCGACTACCGCCGGGACCGTCAGGGCACGCAGCGGTTTCTTTTCGTCGTCAAGTACGGCGACTGCACCTACGGCTGCATGAGGCGATGGAACGAGGCGATGAGCAACCTGAGGAAAGAAAAAGGCGAAGACCTGATCGACACCAGGGCATTCTACCAGAAGGAAAGGGATTAGCTGATGGCTGACATACAACCTGAGAAGAAGCCTGCCGATATTTCGGCGGATGGGAAAAAAACTGCGGCCGATTCATCGCGGCAGGCGGATGCGTTGGCATCAAGACGCCGCAAGGCGGCGGCGGGACTGATCGCGGCAGCGGCGGCGATCGTGCTGCTGGCGTGGCTGCTTTCGAGGCTTGGCTGCGGCGGTCCCGGCGTCCCGGGCAAACCCGGCGGGCAGGGGCAGGGCACTGCCGCCACGCAGCCGTCGGCCCCGCAGGTCCCCACGATAGAGTTCCGGGACAAAAAGATGCTGGTCGCCGGCAAGTCGATGACCGAGCAGGATGTTGACGCCTGGTTGAAGGGCCTGGCCGCAGGCGGACCCAAAGAGGTCAGGATGGTCGTCTACGAGTCCAGCAAGAACAAGGACATCGACTGGTTCAAGGATCTGGCCTCGCAGCAGAAGGTCAGGATAACCGACGAGTCCTATCCCGACAGGAAGTAGAGACTGATTTTTCGGTTGTTTTGTAAAAAACACGGTCGGTTATTATTCAAATGATGCGCCTGGCAAGTCCATCCAGTTAGCTCGAAGAGCGTTTGCCAGTAGCCCCGCTCCGGAGCGACTTGTCCGGCGTAGCTTTAGCGAAGCTGGAAGCGGAGGGCGGGGTGTAATATCGCGCCCAATTCAGAGCCTCTTGAGGGCGATTGAGGGATGTTGCGTGTCGGAAGAAAAACACCGAACACCCTCAAACTTCCGGCTTCGCTGACTTGCCCGGTGTAGTCTTGACGAAGCCGGAAGCTTCGCCGGACAAGCCGCTGCATGGCAGCTTCGCTTGAGGGCGCCACCGATCAAGGGCGTCATCAATCATGGCCAATGGAGGCGAAGTAAGGTATAATCACATCCATGTCCCGGAAGCGAAAGATAATCTGGCTGACTGCACTGCTGGTCCTGCCCGGCGGAATCGGGGGATACTATTGGTACTGGCAATCCCATGCGATTGATCGCAAGGTCTGCGATCTTGTCTATGAGGCAGCAGGATACCCCGACACGCCGTTTGAAAAAAAACTCAGGAGGATGAAACTGGATTTCCTGCTGAGAGAAAAACCAAAACCGAGGGAATGTATTTTTGTCGAAAAAGAGGTACTGGCAATGGGAAATGCCGCCACGCCCGCTCTTGTTTCTCTGCTCAATGATGAGAATCCTGGTGTTCGCTGTGACGCTGCCGATTTTCTTGGCGGAATCAATGATACAAGGGCGGTTGAACCACTGATTCAGACATTGCAGAAGGATCAGGATTCATATGTTCGAGACTGGGCGTCTTCGTCCCTCGGAAAACTTGGAGATAAAAGAGCGGTTGAAGTACTGATAAAAACCTTGCAGAATGATCAGGATGAGTCAGTTCGCAGAGATTCAGCAGAATCCCTCGGTAAACTTGGCGATAAAAGAGCGGTTGATCCGTTGATACAAGCATTGGAAAAAGATAAATGTAAGCTTGTTCGTGTTTTTTCAGCATATGCACTTGGCAAACTGGGCGATTCGCGAGCGATAAGTGCACTTGAAGATGTAATACAACGGAAAATAGATATCGAATTTCAACCATGGCATAAACAATCCATAGAGTGGATCAAAGCGGCTGCTACGAGGCCGGTCGGCGCCGCCACATCGACGGCGAGTGGGCAAAATTAAGAGCCGCCGCGGTCAAGGCCCGAAGGGCCGGCAGATAGTAGCCCCAGGTGAAGCGGAGGACGGCGCAGGCCGTCCGAGGCGGAACCTGGGGTAAAAGTCTCATTAAAAAGTTTTCCATACTCGTTTGCGCCTCGGCAGAGGCGGCGAAATCATGGAATGCCCCGGCCAAAGGTCTTGATCGATCCACAGGATTGTTGCGGTCAAGGAAATGTGCGAGCGAAATCTCTTGCAGTTTTGTTGCGGGAGTTATTTTCCCTATCAGCCTGTTGAAAAAGTAGCATGGGCATCTTGCCCATGAGTATCACGGCCATCTTGGCCGTGGATTTTGCTGTTTTCTGGGCATTTCAGGGGCGAGACGCCCCTGATACTCATGGACGAGACGTCCATGCTACTGTAAAGAGACTTT
>JACRIL010000276.1 GCA_016235825.1 Planctomycetota bacterium | reverse complement strand
GGCAAAAGTGGTTGGATGCGTCGCCATAATTCGTCCGTAAGCAGCGGTTTGGCCATAGTTGTGTCCTCCCTGACACAGAATATTTATCGGCCAAACCATTGCTCAAAAACTAGGTTTTGTTAGAGTGCCTTAGAGCCTATATAGGCTCTTAGCCCGCCTGCGCGTCTTTCAGTTATTTTCCGACTGCCCGTCGAGCGGAAAAAACTACGGGTTAGGCGGCGGCGGATTCAACTGGGCATGAGTCCGCAGGTTGTTGCGCCTCTTGCTTGACCAGACTCGCCGGGCGACTCGGCCGGCCTTGCCGCCGCCGTGTCCTTCGGGCCGCTGGGCGGACGGCTGCTGGCCTTGCGACTCACGGACCTGCTGCGATTCCCGCGCATCCCTGGCGATTGTCGCAGCCGGCTGCGACAGGCCGCTCTGGCCGGTTTGTCCGCCCGCAACGGCCTGCGACTGCGAGGCCTGCTCAGCCCGGACGGCGCGAGCCGCCTCGGAGAGCACGTCCGGCACGCCCGGCTGCGATTGTCCTGCGGCATCGGCCGGCAAATCATCCGGCCGCGGCGAATCGGGCTGACCCGGCAGTCCGTCATTGGGCCGCCCCTGTTGCAACTGAAGCGGCCCGGCATGATGTTTCTTGTGTTTGCGGCCGCCTCGCCTGCCTCGCCTCTTGCGTTTCGACTTCTGCCCGGGCTGTCCGGGTTGCCCGGTTTGTTCGATTTGTCCGGTAGGCCCGGCCTGTCGTGCGGCCGGACTGACTGGCCCGGACGGTTGTTTCGCCCAGCTTGTGTGTTTGGCATGGCCGGGCTGATCGGCATGGCCAGACTGACCGCCCTGGCCGAACAGATCGCTCTGAACGGGTTGTTCCTGTCCCCCCGGTGCACCCTGCCCGCCCTCGGCGGTCGTTTCATAATCCGGTGCGATCTGGTCCGGCAGGTCGTCCGAAAGCTCCGAAAACTCGTCGCCGCCATCGTCCGCCTGCGGCGGATTGAGCAGCTCAGGAAAGACCGTTTCTATCGGCACGGTGCTCGCCTGCGAGCCCGCCTTGCCGCCGATCAGGCGGCTTTCCCACGTAACCACGCTGCCGCGGTTGTTGATGCAGTTGACGCGGACGTCGTCGCCCTGGATGTCGTCGTCGGCCCCGATGACGATCCGCCTGCCCGTGGCGGCCTCGATGGCGTTTATCTGCCCGCGGAACTGGTTGGAAAGGAAATGCTCGACCTGCGGCGAAACGTTGATTTCGATCCGCCCGACGTCCGCGTTTGCGCAGGCCCGCTGGAGCAGCCGCATCACCGCCAGCGCCTGCGACTCCTGCGACTTGATCTTGCCGATTCCCTGACAGTATTCGCACGGCCTGTACATGCTGTCCTTGAGCGACTGGCGCATCCGCTGGCGGGTCATCTCGATCAGACCGAACTGGCTCATCCGGAGCACCTTGGTCTTGGCCCGGTCGTTCCGCAGCGCCTCGCGAAGGACCTTCTCGACGTCGCGGCGGTTCTTGTCCTCGCGAAGGTCGATGAAGTCGATGACGATCACCCCGCCAAGATCGCGAAGCCTGAGCTGCCGGACGATTTCCCTGACGGCCTCGACGTCGGTGTGATGTGCCGTCGCCTCGGCCGAGGAATGCTCGCGGCTCTTGCCGGAGTTCACGTCGATGGCCACAAGGGCCTCGGTCTGGTCGATCACCAGCGACCCGCCGGACTTCAGATCGACCCGGCGGGCGTAAATCTTCTCGATCTCCTCCTCCAGGGCGAAGTCGTGGAAAAGGCCTTCCTGGCCGGTGTAGATTTCGATATTGTGGCTGGCCTTGGGCACGGCCACGTCCAGAAAATCGCGGACGGCGCGGGCCACGTTTTTGTCGTCACAGATGATCTTCTCCATGTCGGTGTTGTAAATGTCCCTGATGGTCCTGATGACCAGGTCGGATTCCTGGTAAACTTCAGCCGGGGCGCGGGCGGTCCTGGTCCGGCCGTGAACCGTCTTCCACAGCCTCAGCAGGTAATTCAGGTCTCGCTGGAGATCGCGTTTCGACGCGCTCATGCCGGCCGTGCGAATTATGAAACCCACGTCCTGGGGCGGGTTCAGATCGGCCAGTATCTTGCGGGCGTTCTCGCGGGCCTGGTCGTCCTCGATCTTGCGAGACACGCCCAGGCGGCTCATGCCTGGCATCATCACCAGCAGGCGGCCCGGAATCGACAGGTACGTCGTCATCGACGGGCCTTTTGTGCCGATGCCCTCCTTGGTCATCTGGATGACGACCTCCTGCCCTCGCCGCAGACATTCCTGGATCGGCGGGCGGTCGCGGTGCCTGCGCTTCTTGCCCACCGGCTCGTTGGACTTTTTGCCCCTCGGAAAATACTGCGGATGCAGGTCGGAGATGTGCAAAAAACCGTTCTTGGGCGCGCCGTAGTCGACGAACGCCGCCTGGATCGACGGCTCGACGTTGGTAATCCTGGCCTTGAAGATGTTGCCCACCTGCGACGCGCTGGAGGCCCGCTCGATGTAAAGCTCCTCGAGATGCCCGTCCTGCACGATCGCGATGCGGCATTCCAGCCCGGCGATGCTGTTAATCAACATTAACTTCGACATGTTTCGGCTCTCTTAATTTTGTGTTTCGCCGCCGGCCGACGCGCTCGGCGCGTCCCGTTCTTTCCGGCGAGGATCATTCTGAAATAAAATTCCGGTCCGCCTTGTGCGGCACAGGCTCACCTGGCCGTCCAGGCCCAGCAATTCCAGGACTTCCGCCGGCCTGGCCCATATCTGGCCCGAAGGCACTGCGGTCCATCGCAGCAGGCCGGCTTCGGCGTATATGTCTTTGACGAGCGGACGCAGGTCGAGCATCCTGCTCCTGCCGTCGGCGTGGCCGGTCCTGCTGATCGGCCAGGAGCTTGTGGCATTGAGTTCCGCACGCCTGCCGGCGAGAGAGTCGCTCCGCCCGGCCTCGACCGCAAGTTCGTGCACAATCGCAACAGGCGCCGGGACCGGCCCGGAAACGACGTCGCACGGCCCGGCGAATCGCATGCCGATCGGCGCCTGGGCGTTCAGCCGCCCTGCCAGATCGTCCCGGCCGACGATGCCGCCGTCCAGCCAGAGGACAAGCAGTTCGTCGAGCCCCGCGATTCCCACCGGACGCGGACACGGCAGGCTCAGCCGGGGCTGGGGATTGAACCCCTGCGAAAATCGCACCGGCAGGCCGGCCCGCAGGGCCAGCCGCTCGATCGCCCGCATGCAGTCGTGGTGAGAAATGAATCTCAGGTCGCCTTCCACGGCGAAACCTATCGCCCATCTTTCAGGCAGGTCCAGTCAAAAGTCCTTTCGCGAAAATCTTCATTAGTATATTTTGCCGGGCCCGCCATACGCAGGCGAGCCGTTATTTTTTCGTCCGTCCTACGGTTCCATGTAGGCTTCGGGAAATATCCTGCGGGTCTGCGACCGCAGATAATTGGTTATTTCCGTCTCCGAATCCAGGTCCATCACCCGCTGCGCCACCTTCCGGGCCTGCGAGAGGGTTACGGACCGGATTATTTTCTTTATTTCGGGTATTGACGGCGGACTGCACGAGAACTTCTCGAGTCCCAGCCCCAGCAGCAACAGCGTGTATTCGGGATTGGCGCCCATTTCGCCGCACAGACTGACGTCTATCCGATGCCGATGTGCCGCCTTTATCACTTCGGCGATAAGCCTGATGACGGCCGGATTGGTCGGCGTGAACAGCGATGACACCTTCTCGTTGCCACGGTCCACCGCCAGCGTGTACTGGATCAGGTCGTTGGTCCCTATCGAGAAGAAATCGACCTCTTTGGCGAACGTGTCGGCCATAAGGGCCGCCGAAGGCGTCTCGACCATCATCCCGACAGGCATGTCGGCCCGATACGCGATATTCTCTTCTTCGAGGTCTTCGGCCACGTCTTTCAGGACGGCCTTGGCCTGGCGGAACTCCGGAATGGAGCTTATCAGCGGAAACATGATCCACGCATCGCCATGCACCGCCGCCCGAAGCAGCGCACGAAGCTGCGTCTTGAACATCGGAATGTTCTGGAGGCACAGGCGGATGCTCCGGCAGCCGAGCATCGGATTGCGCTCCGGGCTGCGAGCACGCGACTGCGTGTACTTGTCGGCGCCAAGGTCGAGCGTCCGTATGACCACCGTCCTGCCCTTGAACCGTTCCAGGACCTGCCTGTAGGCCTTGTACTGATCCTCTTCCGTCGGCTCGCGATCGGAACCAAGATACAGGAATTCCGTGCGATAAAGCCCGATGCCCTGTCCGCCCTTTTCTATGACCTTCTCGGCCTCGTCGGGAAACTCGATGTTGCCCAGCAGGCTTATCACATGGCCGTCCTTCGTTTCGGCCGGCAGTTCGCGGAGCACATCCAGGCTGTGCGCGAACTCCACCTGTTCCTGCCCCAGCCGGGCGTATTCGTTGATCGTTTTGGCGTCCGGCTGTAGGATCACCAGCCCGCGATTGCCGTCGATGATGACGATGTCGCCTCCGGCGGCCTCGCTGGAAACGTCGCTGAGGCTCACCACGGTCGGTATGCCCATGGCGCGGGCCACGATGGCCGTGTGGCTGGTAGGCCCGCCGGCGTCGATCGCCATGCCAAGGATGTGCTTGCGGTCCATGCCGGCCGTCTGGCTGGGAGTCATGTCGTGGGCCAGCACCACCACGTCCTGCCGGAGGTGGCCCAGCGACTGCTTTCTCTGGCCGGTCAGATTCCGCAGCAGCCGCTTCTCGATGTCGTAAACGTCCTTGACCCGCTCGGCCAGGTACTGGGGCATGGCCAGAAACTCTTTGGCGTAGCCGCGCAGCACGGTGGCCACGGCGTATTCGGCGGTTACGTGCCCGCCGGTTATCGTATCGGTGAATTTTGATTGCAGTATCTTGTCCGAAAGCAGGCCCAGGTGAAAATCGAAAATGCTCGCCGCCTCCTTGCCTATCCGCTCGACGGTCCGTTTCTGGAGATCGAGCAGTTCGGCCTTCGAGACGTGAACGGCGTTTTTGAGCCTGGCGATCTCGGCCTGGGCGTGGTCTGTCGGAATATGCCTTTGGGGTATGTCGAAGTCCTCGGTGTCGATGACCACCGCCGGCGCAATTGCCACGCCGGGACAAACTCCTATGCCCTTTTTGATTTTCATGAGTCGAAGTTGTGAAGTTCTTTATTTGCTGCCGGCCCCGCCGGCCGGCCTGATTTTTGATTTCAGATCGCCGCGCTTGCGTTCTCTGACTGGTCTTCCACCTCGCCGAAGCCGCCGGCAACCAGTTCCGCCAGGGCGTCCAGGGCCTGCCCGGCGTCGTCTCCGTCGGCTACGACGCGAAGGGTCGTGCCCTTTGTCGCGGCCAGACGCATAACCGACATGATGCTCTTGGCGTCCACCGTGAGCGAACCGTTGGAAACCTCGATCTTGCTGGCGAACTTGTTAGCCAACTCCACGAACTGCATCGCCGGCCTGGCGTGCAGTCCGTATTTGTTGACGATCTTTATTTCACGTTCAACGTTTGCCACCGCGGTCTTTCCGTTTCTCCCGAAGCGCGATATCAACCCGCCTCGTCGGCCTCCTTGATGACGTCCAGCATCGCCTGCTTCGTCTCGGCCTGGCGCAGAAACTTGCGGAAAATGTCGCGCTGCACGTGCTTGAAAATCGTCTCCATCGCCTGGAGGTGCTCGTCGGGGTTGTCGGGGCTGGACAGAAGCAGGATGACCGAATAGACCGGCTTGGAGTCCAGCGAGGCGAAATCGATCCCCTCGGCCGACCGCCCGAATGCGCAGATCGGCTTTTTGATCCCCTTGAGTTTGGCGTGAGGCAGGGCCACGCCCTTGCCTATGCCCGTGGTCGCCTGCGATTCGCGGGTTATCACGGACTTGGCGATTTCCTTGGCGCTTTTCTTGGCCACCGCGCCGGCGTCGGCCAGCGATTCCACCAGTTCAACAATGGCCTCATCCCGGTTCTTGGCCTTCAGCTCGGATATGATGGCGTCGGTTACAACTATGTCAGAAAGTTTCATTCTCGGCTCCTGCTGCAAAAGTCAAAACGGCCCGCCCGCAGGCGGATTATAAAGGTTAAAGGCACAATTGGAACATGCTTTTTTTCCTGCCTCAAGCACTCGATGCGTGAATCAGCCTTCCTGCTTTTTGGCCTGGGCTATCGCCTCTGCCTGGGCTATCGCTTCAGCCTGGGCCAGCGGAATACCCTGGCGGTCCCGCACTTTATCCTTGTGCCTGCTGAGCTGCTGGTGAATCTTGTCCAGGCACTTGTCCACAGCGGCATACATGTCTTTGTCGCGTTCTGATGCCACGAAAACGCGTTTTCGCCTGGCCGTAACGCGGATTTCGACCACGGCCTGGTCGGCCTGGTGATCCAGCACCACCCCGGCGGTCAGGACCCCGTCGTAATACCTGGGAAGGTTGTCGATCTTGGACTCGACAAACTGCCTTATCGCGTCGGTTACTTCCATATGTCTGGCTTCGACCGTCATTTTCAAAATAGCTTCTCCTTAAAACTTCAAGCCGCCTGCGGCCGGGCGGCCGGCCGATTTTCAACAGTCTAGTCTGCCGGGGCCGCTTCCGTCAAGCCCCGAAAAAGAATAGTTGTCCGGGCGATTTGCCGCCGGACGATTGATTGCAGCGGAGAATATGGTCTAATCGGGGCGATAACAGGAGAACGGTTATGATAAAAATCGGTTTGAGCGGGGCGGGCGGGCGGATGGGCAGGCGGATAGCCGCGATGGCCATCGAGGGCGAGCAGTACGACATAATCGCCGCGGTGGAGGCACCGGGCAGCCCCTGCCTTGGCAAGGACATGGGCGACTTGGCCGGGTGCGGGCCGTTCGGCCTGAAAGTCGCGCACAGCACGTCGGAAAAGCCCGACGTCTGGATCGATTTTTCGCTGCCAGACAGCACGGTAATCTGGCTGGAGCACTGCCGAGGCCTGGGCGTGCCCATGGTGATCGGCACGACGGGCATGACCGAGTCGCAGCAGGCCGCCGTCTCCGACGCAGCGAGGGCCATACCCGTCGTCCACGCGCCCAACATGTCCGTCGGCGTAAACGTGCTGCTCAAGCTCGTCGCCGACGCGGCAAAGATTCTCGGCGGCGATTACGACATCGAGGTCGCCGAGACCCATCATCGAATGAAAAAAGACGCCCCCTCCGGCACGGCGATAGCGCTGGCCAAGAGCGTCTGCTCGGCGACGGGGAAAAATTACGGCGAAGTTGCCGTCTTCGGCCGGGGCGGACAGCACCCGCGAAGGGCCGGCGAGATCGGCATGCACGCCCTACGGCTGGGCGACACCATCGGCGAGCACACGGTCTATTTCGGCAACATGGGCGAGACGGTTACGCTGGGCCATTCCGCCCACAACCGCGACACCTTCGCCCAAGGCGCCCTGCGGGCCGCAAGGTGGCTTGTCGGCAGGCCGGCCGGACTTTACACCATGCAGGACGTCCTCTTCGGCGGAAAATAACGGAATAAGTGATGATAGACCTTCGCAGCGACACAATAACCAAACCTGACGAGCCGATGCGCCGAGCCATGGCGCAGGCGGAGGTCGGCGACGACGTGCTGGGCGACGACCCGACGGTAGCCGACCTGGAAAAGCGGCTGGCCAACTTCCTGGAAAAGGAGGCCGCCGTCTTCATGCCCTCAGGCACGATGGCAAACCAGGTCGCCGTCCGGACGCACACCGAACCGGGCGACGAGATCATCGTTGAGGCCGGGGCGCACATCTATTATTACGAGGCCGGCGGGCCGGCGGCGCTGAGCGGCGTGATGTGCAGGCTCATCGAGGGCAGGCGCGGGATTTTCTCGGTCAGACAGTTGCGGGATGCGCTGCGGCCGGGCGACCTGCACTTTCCCCGGACCAGACTGGTCTGCATCGAAAACACCCACAATCGCGGCGGCGGCAGCGTCTGGCCGATCGAAACTCTGGCCGAGGTCTGCTCTATCGCCCGTCAGGCCGGCCTGGCGGCCCACCTCGACGGGGCGAGGCTCTGGAACGCATCCGTCGCTTCCGACGTGCCCGAACGCGAATACTGCCGGCACTTCGATTCCGTCAGCGTGTGCTTTTCCAAAGGGCTGGGCGCTCCGGTCGGCTCGTGCCTTGCCGGCACGGAAGAGTTCATCCGCCGGGCCAGGCGGTTCCGCAAGCTCTTCGGCGGCGGGATGAGGCAGGCCGGCATACTGGCCGCCGCTGCCATCTACGCCATGCGGCACAACCGAAAACGACTGGCGGACGACCATTCCAACGCACGCCTGCTTGCCG
The DNA here is from genome assembly GCA_016235825.1 of Planctomycetota bacterium. GTDB lineage: Bacteria > Planctomycetota > Phycisphaerae > SM23-33 > SM23-33 > JACRIL01. The sequence goes on along the minus strand of JACRIL010000276.1, from coordinate 11,022 downwards.
ACGAACTGGCCAAGCTGCCCGGCATCGAACTGGATCCGTCGGAGGTGGAGACGAACATCGTGTTCTTCCACGTAACGACGATGCCCGCGGCCGAACTGGTGAAAAAACTCCGCGCCTCAGGCGTGGCGGTCCTTGCACTCGGGCACGACACCGTCCGGGCCGTTACAAGCCTCGAAGTAGACTGGCAGGACATCATGCGGGCAGTCGACGTCTTCCGCAAAATCTGCAAATAGACAAATATCAGCCCGTTGAAAAAGTCTCTTTACAGTAGCATGGACGTCTCGTCCATGAGTATCAGGGGCGTCTCGCCCCTGAAATGCCAGGAAGACAGCAAAATCCGCGGCCATGATGGCCGCGATACTCATGGGCAGGGCTTGTCCGGCATAGCCCTTCGTTGCCTTGGCGAAGAAGGGACGAAGCCGAAAGCGAAACTTGGGGATGGTTTGTTGGTTAAAAATCTGGTTGCCAAACACCCCTAAGCTTCGCTGCACTGCAGCTTCGCTTGAGGGTGCCACCAACTAATGCCGGCGAGATCGTGCAGCCCCAAGGGGGCGCAATACGAAAGCCTGGGGCGAAGTCCTGGGAAATCGATTCGCCTCAACTTATTTCATCTCATTCTGACGGTTTGGATGTTGAGATTGCTGTATGCTCATCGTCAAACATCAACAAATATTTATCTGCTTGCCAGAAAGGTTTGTCATCGCCAGGTGATTTAAGAATATAATTTGCCTCCATAAAATATGTTTCATCTTTGTATCTAAATTTTCCTGTAATTGCAACACGTTCTTTGGCATTTATGTTGTTCCAGATGAAACTGACGCCTGGTCCATTCTTTCCACCTTTTGGATCCAAAAACACAGATACAGATATATTTTTTCCTGACTTATCTTTTGCTTGAACAGTTATAAGTTCAAATTCACTAACGTCCATATCTGTTCCACGGCCATTAATAAAAAGGTCAACTTGGCCAGGAACGGGGTACATACAATAAAGGGGCAGAATCTGTACCTTCATTTGCCTTCTCGTTTTATTCGACCCTCCACAGTTACATACGGAAAACATCATGCTCAAGCAGATGAGATATGTGAAAACGGTTTTCGTCTTCATTCCCTTAAACTCCTTCATGGCGTCTGGGACATTTTGCCAGCGATACTTATGGGCAAGATGCTGCTGTTTTTTCGGCGACAGGTTGTTGTTTCTGCCTGCTCCATGGCCGGAGGAAGCCTTTTGAATCCAGATAGGCCTCGCATCGCGTCATCATGCCGGCGTCGTTGCTGTGGCCGTCGAATTGGAGGCTCAGGAACGGTTTGCCGCTGGCGGGGCGGATGTAGTGTTTGAGGAAGGAATCGGGTCCGCACTTGAAATTGGTGATGTAGATCACGTGCAGGTTGGGCCGGCTGCCGACTATCATGGCGGTGGCCAGTATCTTTCTGCCGAGGTCCCAGTACATCGCATCGTTGATGTCGCGTATATCTACGTGCCGGGTGTCCAGGCAATCGAGCGGCAGGCAGTTCACGCCGTAGTATTCCCGCAGCTTTTGCGCGACCGAGAGGTTCACGCCGGTATCGTGAATGTTGTAAGGCCTGCCTATCAGCACCATGCCGATTTCGCCGGTCCGCTCCAGCGTGGCCATAGCCTCGGCGCCGGCGGCGAGGAACTGCTCGTGGAACCGCTGCTGGGCGGCGTAGGCGCGGCGGCAGGCGTTTTCCACCCGCGAGCCTTTCAGGTGCGCCAGCGGCGAGCCGCTGAAAAACTTCTGCATCCCGTCGATGACGGCGGCTTGGCCCAGGCGGAACATGATGGTCGGGGTAAGGAACCGTTTGGCGGCCTTTTCCAGCATCGGCGAGCGGCGGACCACGAAGGGCAGCGTCTGGTGCCACGGACACAGGTGCGATTCCATCTCCATCCACTGCGTCGCCTGCGAGAGTATGTTGGGCATCCAGATGAAGTCCGGATTTTTTTCGGCCAGGTTTGCCACGTGCCCGTGCGCGACGATGATCGGGAAACACGGCTCGGCGACGACGGTCTCCAGCCCGGCCTGGACGATCTTCTTGTTGGTCGGGTCGGAAAGGACCGGCTTGAGGCCCAGGCAGGCCATCATCGTCCGCCAGAACGGCAGGGTTTCCCAGGCGAACATGGCAAAGGGTATGCCGACAGTCGGCGCACCGGCCGGGACGGACGGCATGTCCTGCTCGTCCATGAGCAGCTTCATGCGAAGGGCCATCAGGTCCTCGATGACGGGCTTATGGAGCGTTCTGGCCTGCTTGCGGTAGCGGTCGGAGCACTTGTCGCCCCAGTAGGTCTTCGCGCCTTCGACGTTGAATTCCTGGATCTGGCAGGCGTTCGAGCAGCCGCGGCAGGTGAACTCGCGGAGCGTATAATCGACCTGCGAGATGTCATAGCCGCGGAACCGCGAGGGCGTCGGCGCCGCGGACGCTGCGACAGGTTCGGCGGCGCCCGCCAGGCCGGCGGCCGGCGCCGAAGCGGATGCGACGGCCTGCGTGTCGGCCTGGAGCTTGCCGATGTAATTTGCCATCGAATGCGGATGTTGGGCTCCCGCCGCCATCTTGTCGCGGGCCAGCAGGGCCGAACCGATCGCCCCGATCACGCCGTTGTGCGGCGGGACGATGATCTCCTTGCCTGTAACAGCCGCGAACGCCGCGGCGACGGCGTCGTTGTAGGCCGTGCCGCCCTGAAAAAATATGCAGTCGCCGATCTTCCTGCCGCGGACCACGCGGTTGATGTAGTTGTACACGACCGAGAATGCCAGCCCGGCGACCAGGTCGGGCTTTTCCGCCCCGCGCTGCATGTAATTGTTGACGTCCCGCTCCATGAAGACCGTGCATCGCTCGCCCAGGCGCACGGGTGCCTTGCTGGAGAGGGCCATCGAGGCGAACTCGCCCTTGATGGAAATGTCGAGTTCCTCGGCCCGCTCCTCCAGAAAGCTGCCCGTGCCGGCCGCGCAGGCCTCGTTCATCGTGAAGTCGACCACCACGCCGTCCTGGAGCGATATGAATTTGGCGTCCTGCCCGCCGATCTCGAAAATGGTGTCGGGCACGCGGCCGCCCAGCATGGTGTTGCCGACGTACATAGCGCCGGTCTTGTGGGCGGTTATCTCGTCGTTGACGGTGTCGGCCCCGATCAGTTCGCCGATGAGCTCGCGCCCGCTGCCGGTGGTGCCGACGCCCAGGATGTTCAGCCGGCTGCCCCATTCGAGCTGGACCTCCTTGAGCGAGTCGGAGACCACCTCGATGGGCCTGCCCTGCGTGCGGACGTAGATTTCCTTGACCATGCGGCCGTCGCGGTCGATCACGACGACGTTGGTCGAGACGCTGCCGATGTCGATGCCCATGAAGGCGTCGATTTTTCCGCCGGCCGGCGGCTGGTAGGGCTGAATCTTGTCCCGCAGCAGCATGACGCTGGACATGTTGAGCGGTTCGGTGGTCGGGAAGACGCCGCGAGTCAGATCGCTGGCGGCCCGAAGTTCGCCCATGCGCGACAGTCCGGAGGCGTGGTCTGCCCGCGATGCGGCCAGGGCTGCCCCGATGGCCGAGATTTGCGAAAACGCCGGCGGGACGAATAACTGCGACTCGTCCAGGCCAAACGTCTCACGAAGGGCCCCGACGACGGCAGTATTGGCCGCCACCCCGCCGATGAACGCGACAGGCGGTTCGATGCCGTGGCTGCGGGCCACGGCGGTGCGGAAGTTTCTCGCCACGGCCGTGCAAAGCCCGCGAAGGACCTCCGCCGGCGTGTAGCCCTTCTGCTGGGCGTGGATCATGTCGCTCTTGGCGAAGACGCTGCACCGCCCGGCCACCTGCGCCGGCCGCTGGGCCGACAGGCATATCTGCCCGATGTCCTCGACGGCGTACTTGAGCCGCCCGGCCTGCTGGTCGATGAACGAACCCGTTCCGGCCGCGCAGTCGCCATTTGTGGCGTAATCGACGATTCCGTAAGTTCCGTCGGCGTTGCGGGCCAGCCGCAGGTACTTGCTCGACTCGCCGCCCATTTCAAAGACGGTTTTTGCCTCGACGCCCAGGACCGAAAAGCCCATTGCGACGGCCTTGAATTCGTTTAACACGGCCGCTTCGAGTTTGCCTGCCGTCAGCTTCGAGCCGCTGCCCGTGAGGCAGACGCCCTTGATCCTGTCGGCGCCGACGGCAGAAATGATTTCCTCCAGCAGTTCCCTCGTCGCCGCGATAGGCTTGCCTCGCGTCCGTCTGTATTCGCCGATGTAAACCAGCCACCGGCCGTCCGCCGAGCGGCCCATAAAATGCAGATTCTCGCCGCCGGAGACGGGGTGAGTCTCGGTCGCGTCGGCGGCCACCAGCAGAGCGGCCTTGGCGCTTATCGCTCCAATGTCTATTCCTACGAAACATCCCATGCTTGCAACTCCTCAAATGCCGTCGAAATCCGGCGGCGCCCTCAAACGAAGCGAAACGGAGTTTGGGGGCGGATGGTTAAGTTATTATCTTTTCACCAAGCTCGGCTTTTGCCGATTTTGAACAGACTACGCTGCCCGGCAGAGACAGTCCAGCATAATGCCTTTGATTCCAGGCGGAAGTTTTGTCAGGTCCTTGAGATGATAATATCTCACAAAAACAGTTTAAGTCCAGAACAGCCTTCGGACTGTCGCCATGGCATCACGGAAGGTCGGATCAGCCTTGGCGTACCACGAAGTAACCGGCAGGCGGACGCGATGATGGCGGCAATGTTCGGCGCAGATCAGGCAGACGAGGTCCAGCAGGCACGGGCCGGTCCGCAAGACCGATCCGGCTGCACGTTGGCAGGTTGTCCCGAATCCCAGATGCGCCCGCATTTACTGGAACGTTGTTTCAATGTTCCATCGGGCGGTAAACAGGCTGACGATCTGTGGCGTCGGCCTTCAACGCGATTAAGAGCCTATCCGGATAACTGCAATGGCTCATCGTAGTTATTCGGATAGGCTCTAAACCCGAAATAGTTTTCTATCCGCCGGCCAGCCACGCTGCCACAGAAGCCGCGGCATCCGGTTTGGCGACCGATTTTGCCGACTGACGCATTCGCTGCAAGGCCTGGCTGTCGGCCAAAAGCGGCAGCAGTTTCGCCCGCAGCGACTGGGCGTTTGCCGCCGGCTCGATCAGATCGTCGACGATTAACGCCGCCCCGGCCTCGGCAAGCTGACGCGAGTTGTGCCACTGCTGGCGGTCCTTGTGATACGGGTACGGCAGGATGACGGCCGGCACGCCGGTCGCGGCAAGTTCGGCGACGGTAACCGCCCCGCCCCGGCATAGAGTCAGGTCGGCCGCTGCATAAGCCAATTCCATCCGCGAGCAGTATTCCGCCACCATCGCGTGCAGGCCCGCCGCTGAATACGCCTCGGTGAGTCCGCCGCCCTTGCCGGCGCCCGAAAAATGCAGCACCTGCCAGATGCCCGCATGAGCCGCCAATTCCCCGGCCAGACGCTGCATCGCCCCGTTTATCGACTCGGCCCCCAGCGACGCGCCGAACGCCAGCAGCGTCTTGCGATCCGGCCGCAGATTGAAATGCCGCAGGGCCTCTTGTTTGTCGCCGCGGATAAGCCCAGGCCGGATCGGACAGCCGACGCAATGTATCCTGCCGGAAACTTTTGCGGAAAATTCGCCCGCCGTCGATTCAAACTGGGTAAATATCGCGTCAGAACGCCAGGCCAGATATTTGTTCGCCCGGCCGGGGATCGCGTCGGGATTCAGCAACCCCGCCCGGACGCCGCGTTTGTGCGCCTGCCTGACAACGGGACCGGCCGCGAATCCGCCCAAGCCCAACACTGCCGCCGGTTTCAAATCGATAATCATCGCCCTCCCCTGCCTCATCGACGCCATCCACGCTTTTAAAAATCCGGCCAGCCCGCCGATGCTCCTCGGCAGCGGCCTCACTGGCTGGGAAACAATCGCAAACGGCTGGGCGTAGAGGATGTTGCGGTCGATCTGCCTGTTCGAGCATGCAAAAACTATCCGCGCCGACGGCAGCAGCTTGACCAGTTCTTCCGCGACCGCCAGGCCGGGATAAATGTGCCCGCCGGTCCCCCCGCCGGCGAAGATGAAGATCGGATTGTTCCCGGCTTGTCCTGCCATTTCAGGCGGCCGAAGTTTGAAACGCTGATTTTCCGGAGGAATCTTTTGAATCTGCGGCATCTACCGGGCCGCCGGATTTGAACGAGGCGTTGTATGACATGAAAGAAAGAGCCGGCTGAACAATAAATTCTTCTGTCTGTTCCGGCGGCGATGCCATTGGCAAATCCAATTCAGGCGGCGATTCGGCTGCTTCCGATTCACCAGGCGAACTTTCGTTCTCGGCGCCCGGCGAGCCGGCCGACACATCCATCTTGATCGCCTGCATCTCCTGAAGGATAAACTGTCTGCGAAGTTCCTGTTCTTCCTGCGCCCTCCGCTGGGCCTGCCGCAGTCTGGCCGCTCTGTGCGCGACCGATGCGATCATCGCCGCCGCACAGGCAAGCAGAATAACCGACGTCCCGCCGGCCGACACGAAAGGCAGATTCAAGCCCGTCGCCGGCAGCGCCCCCACGTCCACGCCGACATGTATCACCGCCTGGATGCCTACCATGAAAGCCAGCGAACCCGCCAGCAGCCGGCCGAACGGATCGCTGCTGCCGTTGGCCGCACGCCTGGCCAGCAGCAGCCATGCCACGAACAATCCCGCCAGCAGCACGGCCCCCACGAATCCCCACTCCTCGCAGAATATCGCAAAGACAAAGTCGGTGCTGTCTTCCGGCAGGTAGCCCAGCTTTATCACGCCGTTGCCCACGCCCTTGCCGAACCATCCGCCGCTGAGGATTGCCAGCAGAGACTCCCTGGGCTGATACGCCGACGGGTTCGACTGCGACCACACATCGGCCATCGCGGTTATCCGTGCCCATCGCATCGGGTGCTGGACCACAAGCATGTAAAACGCCGCGGCGGCCGGAGGAATCAGAGTTGCGAAGTAATACAACGGCACGCCGGCGATGAACATGACCGCGCAGGCCGAGACGCCGATAATCGTCGCCGTGCCGAAGTCCTGCGTGGCAAGCAGCCCCAGGCACAGTCCGATCACGCCGCAGGCCGGCGCGAACGTGCGGAAGAAACTTCCGATCCTCGGCCCCCTCTGGCTAAGCCACGCCGCCAGCCAGATTATCAGGAATATCTTCACCAGCTCAGACGGCTGAAATTGCATCGGCAGGCCGCCGGCGTTGAACCTGATCCATCGTTTGTACCCGCCGACCGAATGGCCGACGCCAGGCACGTAGACCAGCAGGGCCAGCCCGAGCGAGCAGACCAGCAGAATCGTCGCCAGCACCGGCAGAAATTTCCCGCGTGCGAAAAGCCGGTAATCGAATCGCCAGACCGCGAGCATCGCAAGCACGCCCATGATGGCGAACAGCGTCTGGCGGAAATCGACCCTCGCATACCATTTGCCCGTCTGGCCGCCCACGCCGGCCAGCGCGCTGTGGACCATCACGACCCCGATGGCCATCAGTCCAAGAGTGATCAGCAGCAACCCGGTCCCGGCGGAACCCGATTCGGCATCTTCCGATAAATCCTGCTGCGGCATCCTTGCCATGTTTGCTCCGTGAAATTCCGATATTGCGCAACGCGGCTTCTTACCGTGGCACTCATGGGCAAGATGCCCATGCTACCTTAAATCTGCTTCTGTTTATTTTATCGGGCCAAAGAGACTATTTTCTGTGCCCTCACAGATGGTTTATTGTGAAAATTTCGGCTGTTCGCACGGCAGATGGATTCGTTCGCAGTTGTAAATCGCATATGAGACATAACTGGAAAGCGTTATTCAACGATTACGCCCCGAATTTTTCAAGTTTTCCGGCGTGTGCCAGGGCCAGGGGCACAAGTTCCTTCGAGCAGATCGTGCCGATCTGGCCGAAACGGCAAGATACCTCGTCGAATGGTTTGCCATCGCCGCCGCGGAGGGACGGTGCGGCCATCAGGACCGGAATCGGATGCCAACTGTGGCTCTTGAGGCTCGGCGGAGTGGAATGGTCGCCGGTGATGATGAGCACATCGGGCTTTGCGGCAAGCAGAGCCGGCAGGGCCGCGTCCATCTCCTCGATCCGCTTGACCTTGCCCGCCAGATCGCCGTCCTCGCCGGTCTTGTCGGTATATTTGAAGTGGGCAAAGATGAAGTCGTGGTCGCGCAAAGCCTTGGCGGTCTCGGAGCAGATGTCGGCTGCGGCGGTCGGCTTGGCCGCCAGCGGCATGCCGAACAGCTTGGCCACGCCGCGATACATCGGGTAGCCGGCCACGGCGGCGGGATTGAGCTTCCAGCGGTCGGCGAAGCTAGGCCAGTGCGGCGCCTTGGCGAATCCGCGGGCCAGGATCATGTTGAGCTTCGGTTCGTCGGCCAAAATCTTGCGGACCTGGTCGATAAGGTTTTGTGCCATCCTGGCCGTCTTCGACTTGTCATGCGGCGGGCGGTCGGCAGATAGCGGCGCCACGCCGGTCTGCTGCGGGTCGGTGTCGCCGATGTTGTCGTCCAGCTTGTCGCCGCGAAGGACCAGCAATGCCCGATGCTCCGCCTCGGTCTCCAAGAACACCTCCACGCCTGCCGGGGCCTTGATTTTCTGGCGGACCTTCGCCAGAACGCTGCGGTTCTCGTCGTCGCTGGGCCGGCCCGCGCGACGATCGGCCACGTTGCCGGCCTTGTCCAGCGTGCAGAAGTTGAGCCTGGCCGCGATGTCGCGGGGCGTCAGGCCGAACTCAACGCCCAAGGCGCTGAGCGCCCCCCTGCCGACTTGATAGATGAGCGGATCGTAGCCGAAAAGGGCGATGTGCCCCGGGCCGCTGCCTGGCGTTACACCCTGGGCCACCGGGACCAGCAGGCCCAGCGCGCTCTTTGCCGCCAGTGCATCCATGTTGGGTTTTTTGGCGATCTGGAGTGCCGTGCCCTTGCCCGCGTTGTCGCAGTCGCCCAGGCCGTCCATCACCAGCAGCACTATCTTCTTATCGTTCTTTATCGCCAGTGAACTGATAAGGTCGCCGTATGTGTCCTGCATTTTTCATGTCCTCTCACCAAAAGTTTTTTGATTGCCTGAATGGTACGTTCTGAAATAACGGAGAGGTAGTCTAACCTGCCGGGCAGCAGAAATTCAACAAATAGGGATGTCGATTATGATATTCACCGGGCCGTCCGCGACGCTCTCGATGGCCATGTCGGCCCCGAACCGGCCGGTCTGAACGCCGGGAATCAGCCGGCTGACGGCGTCAAGAAATGCCTTGTGGAGAGGCTGGGCCTGATCGCCGCCTGCGGCCGAACAGAACGACGGCCTGCGTCCCTTGCGGGCGTCGGCAAGCAACGCGAAATTCGATATCACCAACAGCCCGCCGCCTGTCTCCAGCACGCTGCGATTGAGCTTGCCCTCGTCGTCGGCGAACAGCCGGATGTTGACGACCTTATCGGCCAATTTGGCGGCATCTTCGGCGGCGTCGGTCGGAGCCACGCCGACATAGACCAGCAGGCCGCGGCCTATCGCACCAAGCTCCTTGCCCGCCACGCTCACCTTCGCCATCGAGACTCGCTGAATCAATGCCCTCATTTTTGGCCCTTCCCGATGCCACGATATTTTTCGACCATTGCCCCGGCGATTGCGGCGACACGGTCGGCCAACGCCTTGGGCGAGACGACCTTCACCTGATCGCCGTAGCCGAGTATCCACCACGATATCTCGCCGATCCCGTCCACGCTGGCGTAATATTCGACCGAGCCGTCGGCATTTTTCCGGATCTTCTGCGTCGGATGCCAGAGCACCTCGGCCACGTTGCCCCCGACCTTGGGCTCGAAATGCAGATGGATTTTGTATATTTTGCCCTCCGGGATCATGCACCAGGCCTGGCCGAAGTAATCGTCGAGGTTGAGTTTCCTTCGCGGCTTGAAGGTCTTGTCTGTAACGTGCAGATTGCGGATGCGGATCAGCTTGTATGTCCGCAGCGCCCGGTCCTTCCGGCTGTACGCGATGACGTACCATGCCCGGCCGATGAAGACCAGCCGCATGGGATGAATCAGCGTTACAATCTCGCGGCCGTCGGCGAAACTCATGTATTTAATCCGACAGGCCTGATGCTGCACGATCGCCGCCGACATCTGCTCGAAGATCGAATCGTGTCCCTTGTGGCTGGCCAGCGGAGCCAGCCGCACGTTCATGCGGCTCATCATGCTGCCGACGTGCCGCCGGATCGCCGCCGGCAGGGCGTTTTCCAACTTCAGCGCGGCCTTAGCGCCGTGGGCCATCAGCGGCACCTGCCCCTGCCTCCTGAACCCACCGCCTATCACCAGCAGCGACATCGCCTCTTCCAGCGTCAGGTTGATCGGCGGCAGGAAAAAGTGGTCGCGTATCGCGTAGCTCTGGCGTTCCTTGTCGAAATAGTACGGAATCCTTGCCATCTCAAGCACGTTCAGATCGCGGAAGATCGTCCGGCGGCTGGTCTGGAGTTCCCCGGCGAGTTCCGCCGTGGTAAAATCCCTGCCGCTCTGGAGCATCGCGATCAGTTCTATCAGCCTGTATATCCTGCTTACGGACACGCCCATATGCTGCTATACTGTCATAACCGCCCCGCCATGACAACCCACTGGCACAGCTTTGTGAATATTTTTCGGAAATGCCGGGACGATAAAAAACGGGCCGGCCGGTCCCCCTGACTTGCGTATGGTTCTATCCGGTCGGCTTGTGCAATAGCCTGATCAGATTCGTGTTATCCAGCCGTCTTCGCGGTTGGATTGTTGGCCTCAACCTTGGATGCGAGCGAATAATTGAAGTAGGTAACCTTGACGGCCATGCCTTCCTTCAGGTCGGCGGCCTTCGCCTCTTTGCCGTCGATTGTTACGCAGGTCTTGGCGTTCGTGGTGAACTTGACCTTAGTACCCCGCCCCAGAAGTTGGGGGCGGATAATCATTGTTGAAACCAGCGGCCCTGAGCCGATGTTGTATGTAACTGGAAGAAGGAGCTTCCCATGCAAGGACGAAAGACTGCGCTGATAGTTGGGATGGATGATG
>JACRIL010000270.1 GCA_016235825.1 Planctomycetota bacterium | reverse complement strand
TATACCATGCCTGTCAAGATGGCAATTCGCGTGCCAACTAAATCGACAAGCCCTTCAGCGGGGGTTATGAGGCAATCTTGTATTGTTTTATTTTGCGATGTGTCCTTATGTCCGGCCGAATTTTTCTCATAATTTCCATCGCCCTTGCGACAAAACATTTCGACCTGACAAACCGACACATCACAACAGCCCGATATCGGACATCCGTTCACCCCCGCTGAAGCGGGGGCCTGTTACACGACACAGGCAAAATGGTGCGCCTATTTTCTTGGCCAGACAATACAAAATACCCGACACTGGAAAAAGCCCGCTGAATCGGGCTGAGTAAAGGCACTTCAACGAAACAATAAAGCACTCAGGATTTTCTTTGCAGACTTTGACTACAACTTCGTTGCCGAATCATCTTTGGAATCGGATTTTTCCGGCGAGTCGTCTGTCTTGGTATCGTCAGTTTTGGCGTCGGCTGGTTCCTGATCGTCTGATTTTATTTCGGCCTTGGCTGCGTTGTCTGATTTCACGTCGGCTGATCTTGCATCCGCCGATTTTGTATCGGCCGGTGTGTCGCCGGCCGCAAGGGGCAGTTGGCCCTGCTGTGAATCTTCGCTGACGACCCGCGCGACGGCGACAAGTTTGTCCTCGGGCTTAAGCGCGATGAGCCGGACGCCCTGCGTGGCCCGGCCGATAGTGCGAAGTTCGTTGATGCCCGTCCGGACGATCATGCCGCCCAGCGTGATGAGCATGAGTTCGTCGGCATCCCGGATGGACTTCATGCCGACCACCTTGCCGTTTCGCTCGGATGTCTTGATGTTGATTATTCCGAACCCGCCGCGCGACTGGATTCGATACTCGTCGAAACTGGTCCGCTTGCCGTACCCGTTTTCGCAGACGGTCAGCAGCGTGGCCATCGGATCGAGGATGGCCATGTCCACCACGCGATCTCCCTCGCGGAGATTTATGCCCCGGACGCCTCCGGCGGTGCGGCCCATCGGCCTCACATCGGTCTCGTTGAAGCGGATGGCCTGGCCGTCGTTGGTGCCCAGGATTATCTCGTCGCTGCCGCGCGTGATCGCCACGCCGACCACCTCGTCGCCCTCGTCCAGGCCGGTCGCCTGGATGCCGCCCTTGCGGACGTTCGAGTATGCGTCCAGGCTGGTCTTTTTGATCTGGCCGCGCTTGGTCGCGGTTACCAGGAATTTGTCGGGTGTGAAATCCCTGACCGCCACCACCGCGCAAATCTTCTCGTCCTGCTTTATCTCCAGCAGGTTGATGATGGCCCGGCCCATCGACTGCCTTGCCATCGACGGGATGTCGTAGACCTTCAGCCAGTGCATCCTGCCGTTATTCAGGAACACCAATACGTAGTCGTGCGTGCTGGCGATAAAGAGCTCCTCGATAAAGTCGCCTTCCTTGGCGTCCGAGCCGATGATCCCCTGCCCGCCGCGGCCCTGCTTGCGATAGGTGCCGATCGGCATGCGTTTGACGTACCCCTCGTGCGTGAGCGTTACGACCACATCCTCTTCGGCGATCAGGTCCTCGATCTGGAAGTCGCCCACGTCGGCGATGATCTCCGTGCGGCGCTCGTCGCCGTACTTTTCCTTCATCTCGAAGATGTCCTCGCGGATCACGTCCAGAAGGAGGTTTTCGTCATTCAGGATCGCCTCGTATCCTTCGACCTCCTCGCAGAGTTCGCCGTAATTCTGGGCGAGTTTTTCAATTTCAAGTCCGGTGAGGCGCGAAAGCTGCATCGCCAGGATGGCGTCGGTCTGCACGCCGGTGAGGTGCTGGTCGGACTTGCTGGCCCGCGTTACGAATTCCCTGGGCAGCAGCTTGCGGACGGTGGCGGCCTCGGTGAGCCGCAGCTTGCGTTCCATCAGGCGCGCGCGGGCGGCCGGCACGTCGGGCGACTTTTTGATGATCTCGATGATCGTGTCGATGTCGGCGACGGCCAGGATCAGGCCTTCCAATATGTGGGCCTTCTGCTTGGCCCGGCGGAGCAGGAATTGCGTCCGCCTGCGGATCACTTCCTTGCGGTGCTCGATGAAGAATGCGAGCATCTCCTTGAGGCCCAGCGTCTGCGGCTGGCGATTGACCAGCGAAATGTTGATGACGCTGAACGTGGACTGGAGCGGCGTGTACTGGTAAAGCTGGTTGACGACGACCTGCGGCTCGCACCCCTTCTTGACGTCGACGACGATCCTCATGCCGGTTCGGTCTGAATGGTCCTGCACGTCGGCGATGTCGGGTATCCTGCCTTCCTTGACGCAATCGGCGATCCGCTCGATGATCGTGGTCTTGAGGACCTGGTAGGGAATCTCGGTAACAACGATGATTGTCTTTCCGCCGCGGCTCTGCTCGGTATGCAGCTTGCCGCGGACGATAATCCTGCCCCGGCCCGTGCGATAGCCATCGACGATGCCGCCCCGCCCGCAGATCATGCCGCCGGTCGGGAAATCCGGACCCTTGACTATGTGCAGCAGTTCCGGCAGCTCGACGTCAGGCTTGTTGATGACCATTATCAGGGCGTCGCAGATTTCGCGGAGGTTGTGCGGCGGGATGCTGGTGGCCATGCCGACGGCTATGCCCTGTGCGCCGTTGACCAGCAGGTTGGGGAACTTGCCCGGCAGGACGGACGGCTCGTCGCGGGTGTCGTCGTAGTTCCGCAGCATGTCAACCGTCTCGTACTCCAGGTCGGCCATCATCTCGACGGCCGGGGCGGTCATGCGGGCCTCGGTGTATCGCATGGCGGCCGGCGGATCGCCGTCGATGCTGCCGAAGTTGCCCTGCGGATCGACCAGGCAGTATCGCATATTCCATTCCTGGCCCATGCGGACCAGCGTCGGGTACACCACGCCCTCGCCGTGCGGGTGGTAGTTGCCGCTGGTGTCGCCGGCGATCTTTGCGCATTTGCGGTGCTTGCTGCGGGGGCCCAGGTTCAGGTCGTTCATGGCAACGAGCACGCGGCGCTGGCTGGGCTTGAGGCCGTCGCGGACGTCCGGCAGGGCGCGGTCCATGATCGTGCTCATCGCGTAGGTGAGATAGCTTTCGCGCATCTCGTCCTCGATGGGCAGATCGCTGATCCGCTCGTCGGCGAACATGTTCACGGCGACGGCCTTGGCGTCCGGACCATGAGGGCCGGGCTGCTGCGAGGCCTCGTCAGCCGGCGTTTCCGAATCGTTCTTTGCTGCATCGTCTTCTGCCACTGCTTTATCTCCGCATTAATCCGTCTTGGCCGGGGCATCCGTCCGGCCGCCATCCCTGCGCACCAGCCGCCTGACCGCGTAGGTCCGCGAGCCGGTGGACTCGAAATATATCCGCATGAGCATCTCGCCCATCAGGCCGGTGGCCATGAAGAGCGTCGAGACGATCACGAGCATTATTCCCACCGCCATCAGCGGCCCGTGCGTGGCGAACAGGTGGAACGAGTCCCACCAGAATATTTTCCGCACAAGGCCGTAGAGCAATATGCCCAGCCCGCCGGCGAAGAACAGCATCCCCCATTTGCCGAAAAAGTGCAGCGGACGGGTCATATATCGCGTGATGAACCGCAGCGTAATCAGGTCGAGCGCGACGCGGAACGTCCTGCCGATGCCGTAATTGCTCTTTCCGGCGGCGCGGCGGACGTTCTTGATCGGCACTTCGCATATCTTGGCGCCCAGCCGGGCGCATACCGCCGGCACGAACCGGTGCATGTCGCCGTAGAGCCGCACGCCCTCGAGCACCTCGCGGCGATAGGCCTTGAAGGTCGTGCCGAAATCGTGCAGTTTCACGCCGCTGACCTTGCCCAGCAGCCAGTTGGCGATCCGCGAGGGCAGCCGCCGCATGATAAAATTGTCGCCCCGCCGCACCCGCCAGCCGCTGGCGATGTCGTAACCCTCGTCGATCTTCTTGATGAAAAGCGGAATCTCGTATGGGTCGTGTTGAAGATCGCCGTCCATCGCGATGATGACCTCGCCGCATGCGTGGTCGAAGCCGGCCTGCAATCCGGTGGTCTGCCCGAAATTCCGCCTCAGGTCCACGAACAGCACGCGGTCGTCGTTGAGAGCTATCCGTTCAAGAATTTCCGGCGTGCGGTCGCGACTGCCGTCGTTGACGAAGATCATCTCGTAGCTGGCCCCAACGTGCTTCATCACGCGGACGATGCGGTTATAGAGCTTCTCGACGATCGTCTCTTCGTTGTAGAACGGCACGACGACGCTGTATCTGACCTGCCGCCGGCCGTCTGATTGTGATTCACAGTCTGCCATAATTCACAAGTTCTATTCCGTTGCGGCTGAATTCCTGTTTTATCGCTGGGCTGCACAGGGCCGCCAGTTCTTCAAGCCGGCTCTGGCGAAGCCTTGTCGCCGATTCATCCAGCCCTTCCGGCAGGCCTGGATGCGTCATAATCTCGGTCAATCCCGGCCGGATCGACCGGGCCGCGCGAATCAGCCAGGCCTGGCTGATCAGGCCGGTGTGGGCGACGCCCCAGCAAGCCCGGGCCGGCATAAACCGCCCGCCGGCTGCCGCTGAATTAACGCTGCCCAAGCAATTCAAAACAAGTCTGTTTCGCCTCTGCTTTGCCGGGCTGGCCGGCCAGCCGGGGCCGGTCAGGCACTCACGCTGCCGCCGGATGAAGCGAATATCATAACGCCGGGCGAGGGCGATCACACGCAGAAAAATCGGCGGGAAAGCATGGCTGTGCCTGTGGCTGTCCAGGTGCGTCGGGCGCAGGCCGCGATCCAGCGCCCAGCGGATCTGGGCCTCGAATTCGGCCTCCACCGCGTCGATCAGCCGCGGCCTTAGTATGCAGGCGATAATCAGCCCGACGGCCGTGCGATTCATCACCCCGTCAGGTCCCGCAAGCTCTTGGCCGCGGCCAGATAGCGGCGGCCCCTGCGTAACGTTCAGGTGCAGCCCGACGCCCAGTTCGGGCACTTCTTTCAGCCGGCTGACCGCCCCTGCCGCGTCAGGCATGTTCGCCGCCAGCGTCGCCGATGTTACAATCCCGTCCCTGTGCGCGCGGATAATTCCCTCCGTGATCCCGGCCGTCCAGCCGAAATCATCGGCGTTCACAATCACGTGTTTTGCCGCCCGCTCCGCCATATCGCCGGCGATTATAGCCGAACCACTCGCCTAAAACTATCGGCGCGGAAACGATACCACTATTGTCAGTCAAAATTCTATTTATAGCCCTTGACGAATATTGCCAATAGGCTATAATATGTATATGTGGGAAGTGGAATTTACCGACGAATTTGATCTGTGGTGGGACACGCTCAGCCTGACGGAGCAAGCGGCTATTGAGGCTGGCATCCAGTTGCTGGAACGATTGGGACCGCTTTTATCGCGGCCATATGCCGACACGGTTAAAGGTTCGCGGCATTCAAATATGAAAGAACTAAGTACCCCGCCCCAGAAGTTTGGGGCGGATAATCATGCGGCCAGGGCGAGTTGGCATTTTGCCATCACCTTGTCCAGGGAATTCATGGACCATTTGAACGGATGAGCGTGCTTGTTCCAATGCGACACGAAGGCCAG
>JACRIL010000269.1 GCA_016235825.1 Planctomycetota bacterium | reverse complement strand
GCTGCTATACTCAAGTTGGACATCGTGCGACTCCTTTCGCTTTTCAAGCTCTTGTGGATAAAGAACTTGATGTACGAAAGGCTGCATGATGTCCATTGTTTTTATCGATCTACCTACCCACGTTTTTGGGAGGTGAACCCCTTTTCTTTTTCCTGCTGTTTGCCGGCATGATCCGCGGCCCGCGCCTTCTTTGCAGGCAGCGGCCAGTCTGCGTCGAGCAGCGCGGCGGCCCACTCGTCCCAGACGGCCACGCCCATCGGCGAGCCGTCGCTATGGTAAGGCTGCCATGCGTGGCGGAGCACGTCCCTGACCTCCTGGTCGGCGCCCATGCCGGCGGCGAACAGCGTGGCCGTTATCAGCACGCTCACATAGCTCAGCGGCAGGGTCTTTTCCACGATGCTGGTCAGGAAAAAATGCTGCTTGTCGGCATCGCTGCCGAAGGCCGCGCTCTCGGGCCTTAAAACCGACGCGCTCATGACGCCCACCATGCCGCCGTGCGAAAAGTGCGACAGGCTGTCGTAGTACGGGTAAACCACGGACGCCAGCCTCTTGAGGCCGGGGTCCTCCAGAAGCTCGATAGTCCTGCCCGGCGTCGGCATCTGCGCTATATACCGCATAGGCCAGCGGCGGTCCGGCTTGTCGCCGGTGGTCAATATCCGCACCGTCTGGAATTCGTCTTCCCAGACGCCCATTTCCCTGGCAAACGCCCGCAGCAGGCCCACGCCCGCGCCGTCGCTGGCGAAGTGCGGCTTGAACGGCTCAAGATGCCCCAGCGCCGTCTGGTCGCGGAAGAATTTCTCGGCGAAGGTCTTCCAGGCGTTCTTGCGATACCGCTTGTGCCAGCGGTCGGGGTTGTCCTGGATGAGCAGGGCCAGGAAGCACCGCTCAAGCTGCACGCGGGTGAGAGGCAGGGCGTCCACGGAAAGGTCCATGTCCTGCGAGTCTTGCCTGACCAGTCTGCGGATTGAACGATGCGTGCTCTGCATGGCAAGCAGCATATGCGCCCTCGTCCCGAGCACCTTGATCGACTCGACGGACATGACGACCTTGATCTGGTCGAGAATCCGCCTGATGACGGCCTCAAGGGCCGCCGTCATCTGCCCATCCAGTTCGTCCATGCCGACCTGGAGCGACGTATTGGGCGGCCGCTTCAGCGGGATAGGCGGGATCATTGCCGCATGGGGCGCAAGGCCGCTCTTTTTTTTTCGGGGCTGGCTCATTCGGGAGGCTGCCGAAAATGTTTCATGTCCTGTCTCGAAGGCATTCCGTAAGAGACTTTCCATTATGCGATGAAAACACGCTTACAACATCCTGTTCTGCCGGGCGTACTTGAAGATTCCGCCAGCCTGAATAATTTTAGCCGCCTCGCCGATGGCGCGAAGTTTAAAAATCCGTTTTGTCCGCAGATTTTTTATCGTCATGGCCGCAAGATCAAGCTCCGCCTCGTCGTCCGTCGCGAACTGTCCGACGAGCCTTTCGGGCGTCTCGACGGGGGCGACGTACCCGCCGTTGATGCTGTTGCGGTAAAAAATCCTGGCGAAGGACTCGGCCACCACGGCCCGGCAGCCGGCCTCGCTCAGCGCAAGCGGCGCATGCTCGCGGGAACTGCCGCACCCGAAGTTCCGCCCGCCCACTATCACCGCGTAAGGCCCCTTGAACCCGTCCTTCGGCACGAAACGTTTGCCGCCTTCCGGCAGGCCCGACCGGGCGGGCGGCATGCCGCTCATCGCGTACATGCCGAAATACTTCCGCTCGTCGGGATCGGACGGGTTGTAGCTCAGATACTGCGCGGGGATTATCTGGTCGGTGTCAACGTTGTCGCCGGCCACGAACACCCTGCCCCTGATGACTTCGGACATTTCGACTTTCCTTAACGTGTAACAGAGATATTGTATCATTGCGCCGGTCCGGTTGAACAGCCGTTTCCCGCGAAAAATCCTTTTTCATTTGTAATTTTCGCAGCCAATGAGACAAGTTGGATTGCAAAACCTGGCTGTTCCAATTATGTTTTCTAGCCCCGGCATGTTTGCCGGCGTCGAAAAATGGGCCAGCGAATACAAGGCATGCTGTTTGACCTCGGCGAGACGCTGCTGAACTTCGGCAGCGCGGACGTGCACGGCCTGTTCGAGCAGGGCACGCGCCAGGCCTACGAGGCCCTTCGCGGCCGGGGGCTCAAGCTGCCTTCCTTCGTGTCGTATCACAGGCGGCACTTCTGGGCCATCCGCTGGAACTATTTCAAGA
This sequence comes from Planctomycetota bacterium, assembly GCA_016235825.1. GTDB lineage: Bacteria > Planctomycetota > Phycisphaerae > SM23-33 > SM23-33 > JACRIL01. Next base: position 36,374 of record JACRIL010000269.1, on the reverse strand, counting down.
GCCGCCTCACCAGGCGCGAATTCGACGTGCTGCCTCTGATGGCCGCAATCCACCGCCGGATGGGGCTGAAACTCGACGACGCGATGCTCCTTGAACTGGCCTGGCTGTGGTACGAGCCGATGAGCAGGCGCGGCATGCCCGAACCCGGCGTGCACGAGATGCTGGCGAACTTCCAATCCGCCGGCCTGAAGCTGGGCCTGGTCTCCAACACGTTCATCCCGGGCAAGGTCCTTGACAGGCATCTCGAACGGGCCGGCCTGCTGGAATACCTGCCCGTCCGGATTTATTCTTGCAACGTCCGCTACCGCAAGCCGCACCCGGCGATCTTCCAGGCCGCACTCGACGCCAGCGGCCTGACGCCCCGGCAAACCATCTTCGTCGGCGACACGCTCAAGCCCGACATCTTCGGCGCCAACCGCATGGGCATGATCTCAGTCCTGCACGACCCGGCAGGCAGGCACGGAAAAACCCCCATAAAACCCGCATTCCGCATCGCATCCATCCTCGAACTGCAAAAGGTCCTCGCCGAACTCAATGCAGGCAGTATCTGAGCAGGAGGAAGTAGCCGGTTGTCATTGCGGCGGTGAGTAAGGCCGGCGGGAGGATTTTTCGGTAGACCGGGCCGTAGGAGGTCTTGAAGAACTGGTTGCTGACGACGTGGCAGACGTGGACGGGGCTCATCATCTGTCCCAGATGCCCGAACGCGTAGGCCAGAGCGACGTAAGGGATGAGCGAATGTCCGCCCGCCAGGCCCGCCGAAAGCGGCAGGATGATCGGGAAGCTGGCCCCGACGAATCCGACGGCCAGCCCCATCACCAGACCCGCGATGAAAGGCAGGATCGCCACGACTGCGATGACGGGACAATTCATGGCCGCAAGCTCCTGGCCGATCTTTGGGGCCGCCTGCGTCGCTTTTATCATCTGCTGGAAGAACATGACGCACAACACCAGCAGCACCATCTTGTAAATTGATGTTCGAGTCAGCGTTTTACCGAGGCCTCGCCAGCCCAGCCCGCCCGTGCGGACGGACCAGAACAGGCTGGCCAGCAGGCCCAGCGACAGCGGCGCGAATTTGGCAAATGTTTTGTCCAGACTGACGTTCAGCCGGCGGACCAGGACGTATTCGATGAACAGTGCGAGCGGTATCCAGACGATCAGGATCAGCCAGATCGGGGCGGTGGCTTTCAGCATTCGCAGCCACGCTCCGGGCGGCGGGCGCGGGCCGCCGCGATGCAGATCGCCGTGCGTGCCGATGAAGATAACCAGACCTGAGACGACCATCATCAGGCCCATCGGCGATTGAAATGTGGCGAACGTCGCGAAGTCGCTGCCGGTCAGCGTCATGGCCAGTATAACGCCGGGATACATCGGCCACCAGTGCTCCCAGATGTGCCTGAACCAGTAATTTATGGCCGACATGGTGCCGGGATTTTCCAGGCGGCCGCCGGCGGCGGTCTGGACCATGGGGGCCGAAAATATTGCCCCGCCCGGCATCGGAAGCAGGCCTATTATCGCGGGCATCGCCGCCATCGTGATCGCCGGCCGCCGGAGCACCACCCGGACCGACTCGACCATCTCGCCCAGCTTGCCCGCCGCCGTCAGCGTCTCCGAGAGCGACAACTGGATGAACGTTATCACCAGCAGCCCGATAGTCGTCGGGTCTTTCAGCGTGGCCTTGGCGGCCCGGAGAATATCCGCCGGCGAGGACGCCAGCAGCAGCCCGATCGCCACGGCCCCCGCCGCCATCGCCGCCGCCAGCGGAACCTTCAGGCGGGCCAGAACCAGTATCAGCAGGAAAGACCCCAGCGTAACCAGCAGGGTCGTGGCGCCGAACAACTGCGGAAAAAATTGTTCCATGGTTTGCGGCATGGGCCGGGATTTACCCATCAATCGGCGCGGTTGTCAAACGAAACTTGGCCCGGCATGGACGCCGGCGAGCCGCCTTTTCATCGCCCCCGGCGGCGCGAAAAACATTGAAAATCGGCAAATGTCAGCGCTTGACTTTGAAAAGAAACTTAATATAGTTGCCCGGCTGCGCATTTACGGGAGTTTGCAGGCTGATATACGAGAGATAATACTTCTGAAGGATTCAGACAGTGGCGAAGAAAAATAATCCCGGAAAGACGGCTGGAAAATCCGGCAAGCCGAAACAGGCCGCCAGGAAGATCGGCCTCAAGCCCGCACCCAAAGCGGCCGTCGCACAGAAAAAATCCGCGGCCGGACCCGCCGTCAAAATGAGCGTCAAATCAGCCGCAAAAGCGTTCGCCAGGGCCGCATCCAAAAGGGACGCGGCGATTCTCGAACCGCCGGTCGGGGGACTCAAAAAGACCCTGCTGAGCAAGTCCGAAATTGAGGAGTTCCGCAGGCTGCTGCTGGCCAGGCGTCGCTCGCTGATCGGCGACCTGGACGGGCTGGAATCGGGATCGCTGCGGACAAGCAGGCAGGAAGGCAGCGGCGACCTGTCGAACATGCCGACGCACCCGGCCGACATAGGCACGGACAACTTCGAGCACGAGTTCAGCCTGGGCCTGCTGGAGAGCGAACGCTCCCTGCTGAGCGAGATAAACGAGGCGCTCGAGCGGGTCCAGAACAACACCTACGGCATCTGCCTGGGCACGGGCAAGATGATCGACAAGGCCAGGCTCCGCGCCAGGCCGTGGACCAAATTCTGCATCGAGTACGCCCGCAGGATGGAGAAAGGCGCCGTCCGCCAGCTCAATCCGGCCGAAAACCGGCCGCTCGAAGACGACGAGGAAGAGCATCAGGAACCCGTCGAAGAGGAGATGGAGGAGTAACGGGTCTTGAGCCATGAGCCGGAAAAAAGGGCCGCCGACAGGCCGGAAAACACGCTCCGGCCCGGCAAGGCCGATCCGGACAAGGCCGCCCCGCACGCCTGGCGAAGCCCGCTGGCAGTCATAATCTTTCTGGCCGCAAGTTCGCTCGGCCTGACGGCCGATCTCTGGAGCAAGGAATTCGTCTTCAACAGGCTGCTTGCCGACCCGCAACTCAAACAGGAGATAGATCGGCGGCTGGACGCCGGGTATAAGTTTACCGAGAAAGATTCTTCCATCGCCCTGCGGCAATTCAGCCCCAGGCGGGAAGTTTTTCCCGGCGTCAAGTTGACGCTCTCGACCAATCCGGGCGTGGTGTTCGGGATCGACTGGCTGCCTCGGGCCGGGGTGCTGATAGCGACTATCCTGACGATGGGGCTGGTGGGCTTCTTTTTCGCCTCGGCCGACCGCCGGGCATGGGTGATGCACGTGTCGCTGGCGATGATAATGGCCGGGGCGCTGGGCAATATGTATGACCGGCTTTTCAGCGTCGTCAGCGTGCCGGGCCTGCCGCCGATCAAATATCACGTCCGCGACTTCATCGACTGCTCGCAGCTCGGCTGGCGATGGGTGTTCAACGTGGCCGACGCCTGGCTGGTGGTCGGCGTGGCCGGCCTGATGCTCTACTGGATAATATCGGGAAGAACAAAGACGCACGGCCCAAAACAGTCCCAGCCGGCCTGAAGCAAAAGTAGCATGGGCATCTTGCCCATGAGCATCACGGCCATCTTGGCCGTGGCTTTTGATGCTTTTGTTTTACAGGGGCAAGTGAGCCCCTGATACTCACGGGCGGGACGCCCGTGCTACTGTGATACGGTCCTTTCAACAAGATGGCAGGCCTGACTATCCGGAAAAGCAATCATGAAAATTTTTCTGGCCGGGATAATGCAGGGTTCGCTGGTCGAGGCCGACATCCACAGCCAGGACTGGCGAGAGCCTATCAAGTCGATCCTCGCCCGCCATCTGCCGGCGGCCGAGGTTTACTGCCATTTTTCACGGCACCCCGGCAGCATTGACTACGGCCTGACCGAGATCGCAGGTACGCTCGAAGAGGGCAACCGCATGGCCGCCGCCTCGGACGTGCTGGTGGCGTACCTGCCCTCGGCGTCCATGGGCACCGCGATCGAGATGTACGAGGCATGGCGCGGCGGGGCGATCGTCCTGGCAATCACGCCGATGGCCGCAAACTGGGTCGTCCGCGCCTACAGCCACAAAATCTTCCCCGATCTGCCCGCCTTTGAAAAATTCCTCGCCTCCGGCGAACTGGAACAATTGATCGAACAAAAACCAAAACGGCCCCGATAAACTTTCGTCATATCGGATTGTTCGTGTTGCAACAAAAGTTGCACGTTTGGCGAGCGGGCGATTACAATACCTGTCATGACGGAAAAGGCCTTGAGAGAACTGCTGGAGGCGATTCGCGCCGGCAAGGTGGACGTGGACGAGGCGATCGCGTCGCTTCGCCGGATGCCATTCGAGCCGCTGGGTTTCGCCAACGTGGACCATCACCGCTCGATCCGCTGCGGGGCGCCGGAGGTGATCTTCTGCCAGGGCAAGACGGCGGCGCAGGTGGTGGAGATATTTTCGCGTCTGGCCGAGTCGGGCGTGGACGTGCTGGCCACGCGAGCCGACGACGCGACGGCCAAAGCTGTAACGGCCAGGTTCCCGCAGGCCCGGCATGAAGCGGTCGCCCGGACGATATCTCTGGTCGCCGATGGGGATCGCGAGGCGATCGGGCACGTGGCGATTGTGGCGGCCGGCACGAGCGACATTCCGGTGGCCGAGGAGGCCCGCGTAACGGCCGGGATGCTCGGAGCCAACGTTACGACCCATTATGACGTGGGCGTGGCCGGCCTGCACAGGCTGCTGGCACAGAGCGCACGGCTCCAGTCGGCAAGGGCGATAGTCGCCGTGGCGGGCATGGAAGGCGCGCTGGCAAGCGTGGTCGGCGGCCTGGTGGCCGTACCGGTAGTCGCCGTGCCGACCTCGATAGGATACGGAGCGAGCTTTGGCGGGCTGGCCGCACTGCTCGCCATGCTCAACAGTTGCGCCTCGAACGTCAGCGTGGTAAACATCGACAACGGATTTTCCGCCGGATACATCGCGGCACTGATAAATCGTCAGGGGCAAGGCGAACCGGCCGATGAATGATGACGGTTTAAAGCCCCCTGCGCAAGCAGGGGGATATATGTGATACGAGAATATGTAATATTCGTCGGGTGCAAAACGGCATCCCCATGCTTGCGCATGGGGCTTTAAAAAAATAACACATGGGACAATCGAATAAAAAGAATCATCAACTTCCCCGGCTGCCGCTGAGAAAGCTGGACGCCCACAAGGGCGACTTTGGCCGGATACTGGTGGTCGGCGGGTCTTCCGGCATGATAGGCGCGCCGGCCCTGGCTGCCCAGGCGGCGCTGCGCGGCGGGGCAGGTCTGGTCGCGATGGCCGTGCCGCAGCCGATACAAAAGCCAGTCGCGATCCTCTGCCCATGCGCCACATCCATCGGCCTGGCGTGCGATGAGAACGGCGACCTGCTCCACGAGGCGGTTGGACAGTTCGTCCGGGCGGCGGAGGCGGCCGACGTGATCGCCATCGGGCCGGGCTTCGGCGTCGGGACGATCCAGCAGAACATCGTGCAGGCCGCGCTCGAACAACCCAAGCCGCTCGTGCTCGACGCCGACGGCCTGAACAACCTGGCCGCAATGGCCAACTGGCCGACAGTGCGTCGCTGCCCGGCCGTGCTGACGCCGCATCCCGGCGAGTTCAGCCGGCTGTCGCATCTGCCGGCAAAAGAGATCGCCGCCAACCGGCTCGACCTGGCACAGACTTCGGCCAAAATCTGGGCCTCCGCAAGCCCGTCAGCCGGGCCGCTCGTGCTGGTGCTCAAGGGCGCCGGCACCGTCGTTACCGACGGCGACGAGGCGTTCGTCAATAAGACGGGCAATCCGGGTATGGCTACAGGCGGCAGCGGCGACGTGCTGACGGGGCTTATCGCCGCGATGATCGGCCAGGGTTTGAGCCCGTTCGAGGCGGCTCACCTGGCGGTTCACTGCCACGGCCGGGCCGGCGACATCGCCGCCGCACAGCTTGGCCAGGTCTCGATGATCGCGACAGACATAATCGCCAGGCTTCCCGAGGCGATCAAGGAAGCCCATTCGTGATTCGCCAGGCAGGCATCATCCGTTCATTCGCGCAAACAACCGTTTTTATTTTGGCGGCAGGGCTGTGCATTCTGCCGTCGTTTTCATGCCGCTCGAACCAATCGCCGCCCGGCGGAGTCAAACCGCGTGCCGTGAGTTTTTCGCCAGCGATAACGCAGACCGTCTTCGACATGGGCCTGGGCGACCACGTCGTCGGCGCAACAAGCTGGTGCATTCTGCCGGCGGGCCAGGCCAGGCCGGTCGTCGGCGATCTGAGCAGCCTGAACGTCGAGGCTGTCCTTGCCGTCCGGCCAGACGTGCTGCTGGCCCAAAGTTCGCTGCCCAATTACGAGGCCTGTAAAAAAGTCCTGCCCGACCTGCAAATCCGGCAATTCAAGATCGAACGGCTGGCTGACGTGTCGGCGATGATGCTCGCGATAGGCCAGATACTTGAAAAGCCCGACGCGGGCAAAAAGGCCGCGAAGGAACTCGCCGAACATCTCGACGCGGTCCGCAGGCGGTGCGCCAAGGCCCTTGCCGGCAAACCGTCGCCGCGAGTATTGTTCGTGATGGAGTACCAGAGGCCGGCCGTCGCCGGAAGCGACAATTTTATCCACGACCTCATCGAGCTTTGCGGGGCGGTCAACGCCGGGTCCGACGTTCCGGGCGCCAAGCCGTGGCGCGACGCGACGGCTGAGATGATTATCTCAGCCAGGCCCGACATTCTCATCTGCCAGGTCTTCAATCCCGCCGACTCGCCGGCGGCAAAGGCGTTCTGGTCCAGCCTGAGCGACATGCCTGCCGCAAAGACAGGCCGCATTTACGTCGTGTCAGACAGGAAATGGTCGATCCCGTCCAGCCAGATCTGGCAGATCGCGGGAGAACTGGGCGAAATAATCGTCGGGGAGAAACCGAAATGACCGGCCGGGACGGACAGAATCCCGTTTTGCAGTCCGAAGGTCCGTCGCCGGCCGTTTGCCCGCCGGGCGGAACAGGCCCGGCCGACCCGATCGGCAGGAAACTGCTCATCGCGATAATAATCCTCCCGCTGGCGGCAATCGGCGTGCTGGCCGTCTGCTGCCTGATCGGGCCGTATCAGCTTGACCTTACCAAAGATATTTTCGTGCTGCGGCTGGTCCGCCTGGCGTCAGCGGCGACGGTCGGGGCGGCCCTGGCCGCCAGCGGCGTGGCCCTTCAGGGTCTGCTGCGGAACCCGCTGGCCGATCCTTATATATTGGGCGTGTCCAGCGGTGCTGGCGTCGGCGTGCTGCTCTGCCCGCTGCTGATCGGTAAGGCAGGGGTTATCTGGCTGAACATGCCGGCCTGCGCGATGGCCGGGGCCGTTCTGGCCGCCGCGGCGGTTTACATGGTGTCCCAGAACCGCGGCAGGCTCGACAATTACTCGCTAATACTGTCGGGCGTCATCATCAACTCGTTCAACGGGGCGCTGATGCTCGGCCTGCTGCTGTTCCTGGACCAGTACCAGTTGGCTTATTTCTTCCGCTGGGCGACAGGCGAGATCAGCGACGCCACCGACAAGACTTTGCTTGCCGCCTGCGGCGCGGCAGCGCTGGCCGGCTGGTGCGGGCTGTTCCTGCGCAGCTCGCGGCTCAACGCCCTGGGCCTGGGCGACGAGGTGGCCTCGACGCTCGGCGTTCCGGTCGGGAGGCTCAGACTGGAAATGTTCATCCTTGTTTCGATCACAACCGGCTGCGCGGTAGCGCTGGCCGGGCCGATAGGTTTCGTCGGCCTGATCGTGCCGCACATCTGCCGCCTGATCGTCGGCCCCGATCACCGCCTGCTGATGATCGTAAGCGGATTCGCCGGGGCGATGCTGCTCATGCTGGCCGACACCGTCTGCCGGACGGCCGGGCCGAAATTAGGCGTCGGACTCATACCCGTAGGCATCATCACGGCGCTTTGCGGCGGGCCTTTCTTCATATTCCTGCTTCGCCGCCGGCTGCGGGAGGACTCGCAATGAGCGGCCCTGACAGGATCGGCCCGGCCGTCGGCATCGCGGCGAGCGAACTGCAATTCGGCTACAGGCCCGAAAAACTTGTGCTGGACGGCGTGAGCATCACAGCCCCGGCCGGGGCGCTCACGTGCATCCTGGGGCCGAACGGCTCCGGCAAGACCACCCTGCTGCGCTGCCTGATGGGTCGGCTTGTCCCGCGGACCGGCCAAGTCATGGTTGGCGACAAAAGTATCCGGAAGCTGCCGGCCCGACAGGCCGCCAGGCTTCTGGCCTACGTGCCGCAGACGCCGGCTTGCGCTTTCGAGTTCAGCGCCCGTCAGATTGTGCTCATGGGGCGCACGGCGCACAGCGGAATGCTCGGCCTGGCCGGCAGGCAGGACTCGGCAGTCGCCGACCTGGCAATGAAGATGACCGACACGCTGCATCTTGCCGGCAGGACGCTTTCGGAGCTTTCCGGCGGCGAGGCACAGCGGGTGATGGTCGCCCGCGCGCTGGCCCAGCAGCCGGCCGTCATGCTGCTCGACGAGCCGACCAGCCACCTGGACATAAAAAGCCAGCTCGTCATACACGAAATGATGCGCCGGCTGGCGCACGAGTGGGGCATGGCCGTGGTGTGCGTCAGCCACGACGTGGAACTGGCCGGCAGGTTCGCCGACCAACTGGTCCTGATGAAGGCGGGCAAGGTGCTGGCTGACGGGCCGCCGCGCGACGTCCTGCGGCGAGACCTGCTTTCCGAGGCTTACGAGGTCCAGGTGGAACTGCTGACGGCGCCCGGGGCCGACTCGCCGATCATCCGCGCATCCCTGCCGCGGTGAACTCTTGCAATCCACCCAACGGGATGGATAATAATCCGACTTTTACGGGAGACTGAAATGATAACAATCAGCGCGTTTGCCGATGAGATCGGCCCGGACCTCAAGGTCCAGATGGATGTGTGCGAGAGCCTCGGCGTCAAGTGCATCGACGTTCGGGCGATAGACGGCAAGAACGTCTCGCTGTTCACGGTCGCGGAGGCCCGACAGTACAGCAAGAGGATGGATGATCGCGGCTTCAAAATGCCCTGCGTCGGCTCGCCGATAGGCAAGATCAAGATCAGCGACGATTTCAACGCGCACCTCGACCTGCTCAAGCACTGCTTCGACCTGGCCGAGGCGTTCAAGACCAAACAGATACGCATATTCAGTTTCTACGCCTCCGAGGGCAAAAACATTTTGGACGAGCGGGCCGATGTGATGAAGCGGATGGAGGCGATGGTCAAGGCGGCCGAGGCGGCAAAGATGATCCTGCTGCACGAGAACGAGCGGAACATCTACGGCGCCTTTCCCGACGGCGTGAAGGACATCTTCGCCACGATCAAGTCGCCGAATCTCAAGGGCGTGTTCGATCCGGCCAATTTCGCGATTGACGGCGTTCATCCTTACGACGACGGCTGGACGAAGGGCCTGGACAAGCTGACCCATTATTTCCACATAAAGGACGCCAAATTGAATGCGCACGGACCGTGCGTGCCGGCGGGCCAGGGCGACGGGCAGATCGACAGAATTTTCGCGGACCTGGCAAAGAAAAAATGGGAAGGCGTCATGACGCTCGAGCCGCATATGAAGGCTGCGGAGCAGTTCGCCGGCTTCACCGGACCGCAGCTTTTCGGCAAAGCCGTCGAGGGCCTCAAGACCCTGCTCGACAAGGCCGGCCTGAAATACGAATAACGCCGCATCTGACGCGGAAAACCGTGCCGCCGATTACTTCTTGTAGTAATCGGCGTTTATTTGCGTGAATTTGGCCTTGTCGGCCGGGATGTCTTCGGCCGGGAATATCGCGTCGACCGGACACTCCGAGGCGCAGGCCCCGCAGTGAATGCATTCGTCGGGATCGATGTACAACTGCGGCGCCGTGTCCAGTTCCGGCTCGATCAGGCCCGGATGTATGCAGGAAACCGGGCAGACCTCCACACACGACATGCATTTCGTGCAGGCATCGGTAATCACATGCGGCATCTTGTATCTCCTATCTTACAGTTGTATCTTATGGCCGTCGCATTACCGCGGAAGTATAGCATGACAGATCATGATTTTCCATTCTTTTCAGGCCGGTTAATCCGGAAGACCGGTTATGACGGCTGAAGCTGAAAATCCCGCGGCGTTTTTCCCCTTTGCCTTGACTGATTCGCCCCGATAACGTAAAAGTACGCTTCGTGTTTTAAGCGTCTATGCGGAGAAACAGAACGATGTCAAAACAATCAGAGATCGTAGAGCTTACCCAAAAGCACCTGATGCCTAACTACGCCCGCCTGCCGGTGGCGATGGAATGCGGCGAGGGTTCGTATATATGGGACGCTGACGGCAAAAAGTACGTCGATTTCTTCGCCGGGTTCGGCGCGTGCGGCGTAACCGGCCACTGCCACCCCGCGATCGTCTCGGCCATCCAGACCCAGGCCGCCAAACTTCTATGCTGCGGCAACGTCTTCACGCACCAGATCCAGGCCGAGCTTGCCCAGGCCATCACCGCAAAGGCCTTCGGCGGCAAGGTATTTTTCTGCCACAGCGGGGCCGAGGCCAATGAGGCGGCCCTGAAGCTCGCCAGGCTCTGGGCAGGAGACGGCAGGTACAAGATTCTCAGTTTCCATCACGCTTTTCACGGCAGGACGATGGGGTCGCTGTCGCTGACCAGCAAGAAATACCAGAAGGGCTTCGAGCCGATGCTCTCGGGCAACGCCCGCGCGGACTTCAACGACCTTGCCGCAGTCGAAAAAGGCATCGACGCCAAAACCGCCGCCGTCATCGTCGAGTGCATCCAGGGCGAGGGCGGGATGAACCTGGCGACCAAAGAATTCATGCACGGCCTGCGGAAACTCTGCGATCAGAAGAATATCCTGATGATTATCGACGAGGTCTGGACCGCACCCGCGCGGACGGGCAAATGGTTCGCCTACCAGCTCTTCGACATCAAGCCCGACGTCATGACGCTTGGCAAGGCCATTGGAGGCGGCGCGCCGCTGGCCGCCTGCGTCGCCGGACCAAAATGCCAGGACGTGCTCCAGCCGGGCACGCACGGCTGCACGATGGGCGGCAACTCCCTGTGCGCCGCCGCGGGCCTGGCCGTGATGCACCTTATCGAGACCGATGCCCTCGTCATGCGGGCCACGATAGACGGCCTGGACATAATGAACGCCATCCACGGCGGCGACATCAGCTACGTCAAGAGCGTTCGCGGCGCGGGGATGATGATCGGCATCGAACTGGACAAGCCCGGCAAGGAGATCGTCCTCAAATGCCTCGAAAAAGGCCTGCTCATAAACTGCGCCCGCGATTTCATCCTCCGCCTCGCTCCGCCGCTTACCATCCAGCGGCCTCAGATCGAAGAGGGAATCAACATCCTCCTGGATGTCATGAAGTCGCTCTGAAAATTTATCGCCCCGCTGAAAAAGGCGTCTTTCGCACCGCGGTCCAGGCCTGTGGCCCAGCCACCCCCGGCCGGGCGTTTGAAAATAGCCCAGGGTGAAGCGAAGTCCGCCATGCGGACGAAGTGAAACCCTGGGAAAACTCGTCATTCAATAAAGTTCCAAAGTTTTGTTCCCGCCACTGGCAGATGTTGCAAAATTTCAGACAACCCCGGCCAACGCTTTGGGCGAGGCATTTATTTGCCGTAGAAAAAAATACTCTGGAATCTTGACAAATAAGCCAGACCCCCCGCCCTCCGCTTCCGGCTTCGCCAAGGCTACGCCGGACAAGTCGCTCCGGGGCGGGGCTACTTTCAAACGCCTTGACGGGCTGACAAGATGCACGTGCTATTTTTTCTGCGCGCAATTTTCCTATGACACCCATGCTAGTTTTTTGCTAATCGGGTTCGCACACAATACTTCATCGTATTTGAGAACACATCCGCGCCCGCAACGTGGACCGATCTGAAACATGAAAATGCCTGTTTCGCCATTTGCATCGATGAAGTAAGCACAGTACCCGCGCTGCCAATATCCATCGCGCCTCTCACCGGTCTCATATTTTGGGAAAGGTTTTTGCAGTTCACGCCTGCCGGAATCGTCCATAATAAATGCTCTGATTACTTTACCTATACATTCAGCCTGCTCGATAATGCCTTCGGAACGTTCCTCAATATGCAAACTATCAGGCGGCACGCCCATATTGGAGTCTTTGGATCTATCTGCAATACAAGATTGCCAGACGCTCTCAATTTCACTCCAGATGAATTTTTCCATAGCTTCTCGTTTGACAGATCTCGTTTCTCTTTCTATTGAAAGCTGTCCGGCAACATTTGCCGATCTCTTTCCCAGCAGCGAGGCGAAGGCGGGCAGGATGAGCGGGCGGATGATGAATGTGTCGATGAGCATTCCGACGGCGAAGGCGGCGCCTAGCTGTTTGAGCAGGGGCAGTTCTCCGGCGGCCAGGCTGCCGAGCGTGGCGGCCATTATCAGTCCGCAGGATGAAATGACCGGCCCGGTCCGCACAAGAGCCCTGCGGATTGCCTCGTCTGTCCCATTTTCTTTCGATTCCTGGATCAGCCTTGCCACCAGGAAGATGTTGTAGTCCACGCCGACCGCCACCAGCGCGACGAAGACGAAGACCTCGACCTTCCAGTCCAGTCCGCCGGCCCCGCCCAGGCTGATGAAACACCAGTAGGTTATGCCCAGCGTCGCCAGGTATCCCAGCACGGTCGAGGCGACCATCACCGCGCACAGCACCGGCCTGCGGAACAACACCAGGATCACGCCCAGCACCGCCGTCAGCGTCAGAACCACCACGAGCTGAAAATCCCTGTGGGTAACGTTCTTGATATCGATCATCTCGGCCGAGGCCCCGGTGATGTGAACTTCCATGTCGGGCCTGCCGGCGAGAGTTTTATGAACCGTATCGCGGATTTGGCCGACAGCCGCGAGCGAGCGGTTCGTCAGCGGCTTCCACTTGAGCATCGCGTAAAGCCGCATGCCGTCGAGTTTCGGACTGAGATACGTCTGGGCCACCTTCGCGTCGCCCAGCGTCATGACGGCGAGTTTGCCCGCGCCCGTCAGGCCCTTGCCCAGCGGGCTGGTCAGGCTGCGGACGTCCTCGACGGCGTCGCAGCCCAGCAGCGATTCGGTCAGCCGGGCGGACAGCTCCTGCCAATCGCGTGCCGACGGCTGGGCCGCTCCGGCAACGGGCGGCCGGCGGACAAGTATGTTCACCGGCGAAAGCTCGCCGACCGGCCAGTGCCTGCTCACTATCTCGATTCCTGCCGCGGCGTTGCCGATGCCGCCGACATATGTGGGCTTGACGTCCGCCAGGGCGTCGTAGACGAAGACCTGGTTTGCGCCCCGCCATGCCGGAAGCGCCAGGGCCGCGACGGTTACGATCAGAATCAGTCCCGGCCTGGCCGTTACCGCCTTCGCCATGCCACGCCAGAAGTTTCGCCCGCCGATGCCGATGTCGGTTCCATCGCGCGGGATGATAATCGATCTTCTCCTGCCCGGCCAGAAGACCGCCGGCCCCAGAATCGCCAGCCCGGCCGGGACGATCATCACCGCCGCCAGAAACGCCAGGACCAGCGCCATCGCCACCGCCAGGCCGGTCGTGCTGAATATTCCGAACTTCGCGAAGTAGATCATGAACAGGCCGGCTACGTTGGTCCCGGCGGCAGTCATGATCGCCGGCAGCGTGAAATCGAACGCCTTTCCGGCGGCCGACGAAGCCGGCTCTCCGGCGTCCAGGAATTCCCGGCACCGGCTGACCAGCAGCAGCGAGTAGTCCGTCCCGCTGCCGTACAGCAGGACTATCACGAAGATTCTCTCGGCCGTCCCGGTGTGCATCCCGAAACCCTGGAGCAGGTCCAGCAGTTTCATGACGACGATCGCGGCCATGCTTATCGCCGCCAGCGGCACGGCGGCCGCCAGGGGCGCGCGATAGACCAGCAGCAGAATCACCACCACGGCCAGGACCGTTACCCATAGCGTGCGGTCGTGGCTGTGCTTTGTGGCGTTGGCGTAGTCGTAGCCGAAGCCCGCCGAGCCGCTGATCGCCGCCTTGAGGCCTGCCGGCAGGGATGACCGGTCAAGCACGTTCCGGATGTGCTCGACGACTCTCGCCGAACGGTTGGTTATGAATGTGAACGGGGTCGAGACCATCACTATGGCGGCCTGCCCGGATTTGCTTACCATGGGGTTGGCCACGAGTTCCCGGCCGGTAAAAGGCAGCTTGATCTCGACCGACGCAGGCGAGCGGACGTTCGTGCCCGCCAGGTCGCCGGCCGATGCTTTCTGATCGGGCCGGCCGATCGCTTGAGCGACTTCCTCGATTTTGGCCCTGTCTGCCGGCGTGAGTTTGCCGTCAATCCGCTCGAAGATCACCGCCGCCTCGCTGTTGCCCGAGCTGCCCGTGAAGCACTGCTGCATGGCCTCAAGCGCGATCCGCGAGGGGCAGTCGGGCGGCAGGAAGGAAACCCGTTCGGTGCGGGCCGGATCGGGCACGGGCGCAAGGAACATCAACGCGCAGGCCAGGATGATCCAGAGAATCAGGACCGGCCATCTGAACCGTATTATCGTCGATCCCGCTTTCATCAATCAGCACTATACCTTCACCTTCACGCCATCCTTCTTCCAGGTCTCGACCAGCACGCGGAGGTCCTTGAGCAGATCGTTGAGCTGGTTGGTCGCGTCCAGGAGATTGTTGTACAGCTTAGTATCGTTGAGCAGCTTTCCGACGGTGCCCTCGCCGGCCTCGACCTTTGCGGCGGCCTTGTTGATCGTTTTGAGCAGCACGGAGATATTTTCGGCATCGGCGATAAGCCTGTCGGTCAGATCGCCCATCCGCTGGCTGGACCTGTTTATGTTCGCCAGCGAGTCGCGGATGTTCTGCTGATTCTGCGCGTCGCCGGCGACCGCGTGGATGTCGTCGAGCGTCCTGGTGAGCCTGGCCACGACTCCCGGCAGGCCGCCGGGCAGTTCCTGCGAAGGCTGCGTAGAAGCCGGCTGGCTGCCCGCCTGACTGGCCGCCGGCTGGCTGGCCGGGGCAAGCATCGAACCCAGCGCGTCGGTCAGCTTGGCCATCCCTTTTACCGCCTGTGTAACCTCGTCCGGAATCAGCCCGCTGCCTTTATGCACGCCTGTCAGCGGCGGACAGCTCCCGTCGGTCGGCAGAAACTCATATGGCTGGCCGGTTTTGGGATTAATAACCGGCGGGCCGTCGAACTTGAACGCGAAATATCCCTTGCCGGCGAAGCCCTTGGAGAACATCGTCGGCTGCGAGGTGCCAGGCAGCCGGACGTTCCCGTTGATCCGGGCGGTAAAGGTTATGCCGCCGGCCGGATTTTCCGGGTCGGTGAATTCGACTTTGGTAACCCGCCCGACCTGCATCCCGACGACATAGATCGGTTCGCCCGCCTGAACGTCGAAGGTGTCCGTAAATTCCATCCTGAGGGTGTATCCGGTCTGGAACATCTCCGGCAGGCCGGTGAACAGCACTATCATTCCGGCCAGAAATCCCAGCCCGACGATAACCGTCGCGCCGACCGCCAGATTTTTCCCGCGTTCTGTCATGATTTTCTCCAGTGATTACCGCCCGCCGGACGCATCGGCGGACCGGGAGAGCCTGCCCGTCCGCAATTCATCCAGTTCTTCCCTGCTGGCCTTGCCTTCGATGAATCGCTGAACGACTTCGTCGTCGACTTTGTCCAGACATTCGGGCGTCGTGTCAAGTATGAATCTGCCGCCGTCGAGCATGAGTATCCTGTCGCCGACCTTCCGGGCCGAGTTCATGTCGTGCGTAACCACGATGGCGGTTCGGTGCAGGACGTCCTGAAGTTTCAGGATCAGCTCGTTGATCAGATCCGAGCGGACCGGGTCCAGGCCCGTCGTCGGCTCGTCGTAGAGCAGCAGTTCCGGGTCCATGGCCATCGCCCTTGCCAGCGCGACGCGCTTTTTTTGCCCGCCGGACAACTCTTCCGGGAACCGCCTCTGCATGCCGTCCAGGCCCACCAGGGCAAGCACTTCGCGGCAGCGATCCTGCCGCGACTGCTGCGTTCCGATGTCGTGCTCGATCAGCGGAAAGCAGATGTTCTGCTCGACCGTCATCGAGTCGAACAGCGCCCCGCCCTGGAACAGGAAACCGATCCGCCTTCTGACCGGAGTCAGCTTGCGCTCGCTGAGGGCGTTGACCTGATTGTCGTGGAAGAATACCTTGCCTGAGTCGGGCCGGATCAGGCCTACCATATGCTTGAGCAGCACGCTCTTGCCGCAGCCGGAAGGGCCTATTATCACCGTCGTGCGGCCGGGATATATCGACAGGTCCACATCCTTCAGCACGACCAGCGGACCGAAGGACTTGCTGATTCGCTCGAAACGGATTATAGGCTGAGTGGTTTCCATGTTTTACCGGCGGCCGGGGCGATTGCGGCCCGCCCCGCGGCCGTGCTTCTTTCGGCGTTTGCGATTCGGCGGAAGTTTCTTCTTCTTGCCCTGAAGAGGCAGAACCATCGCGGTCTCGTCGCAGTGGTCCACCTTGGGGCAGTGGAGGCATTCGCTCCAGACCTTTTCGGGCAGGGTGCGGCGATCTATGGCGTGAAAGCCCATGCGCGAGAAGAAATCCCGTTCATATGTCAGGGCGAACAGCCTGCGCACGCCCAGGTCGCGGGCATCCTTGACGGCCTCGATGACCAGCTTGCGCCCGATGCCCTGCTGGCGGCATTCGTCGGCCACCGCCAGCGATTTCACCTCGGCCAGGTCCGACCAGAAAATACTGACCGCCACGCAGCCGACGACGTTTTTGTGCGCGTCCTCGGCGACAAGGAACTCGCGCAGGTTGCCGTAGACGCTCTCCAGGCTCCTGTGGAGCATCCTGCCGCGCTCGGCGTAAAAGTTTATCATCTCGCAGATGCGCTCGGCATCGGCGATGCGTGCAAACCTTATTCTCATAGGCGGATATTCTACACCAAGAACGGCTGACAAACAGAAGATTTTACGGTAAGATGGCCGGGAGAGAATGGTTTAAAACCGGGATGGGCCGGGCGGCGGAGATGTTGCATTCGCGTCCGTGAGTTTTATAATTGCCGCGAAATCTTCAGGAGAACGTCCAATCATGCCAACGCTTGTGATAATGGCGGCCGGCATCGGCAGCCGATACGGCGGGCTAAAGCAGATAGACCCGATAGGCCCGGGCGGCGAGATCGTAATAGATTATTCGATCTACGACGCGATCCAGGCGGGCTTTTCGCGGATCGTCTTTATCATCCGACGTGACACAGAGCAGGCCTTCCGCGAGAAGATCGGCAGGTCGGTTGAAAACCGGGTTGACACAGCCTATGTCTTCCAGGATATGGACTTTCTGCCCAAGGGCTTTGCCGTGCCCGCCGGCAGGACCAAACCATGGGGCACGGCCCACGCGGTCCTGTGCAGCAGGGACGCGGTAAAGGAAAACTTCGGTGTGATCAACGCCGACGATTTTTACGGCCGGACATCGTTCAAACTTTTATGCGATTTCCTGAAGCAGGGCGGGCAGTCGCGGCCTGTCATGGAATATTGCCTTATCGGCTACATCATCAATAACACGCTCTCCGAGCACGGGCACGTGGCCCGCGGCGTCTGCCAGGCCGGGCCGGACGGTCTTCTGCGGACTATCGACGAACGGACAAAGATTGTTCGCCGCGACGGCAAAATCCAATATACCGAGGACGACAAGACCTGGGTAACCGTCAGCCCGGAGACGCTCGTGTCCATGAACATGTGGGGCTTCACGCCGGGCGTGCTGGCCGAGATCGAGGCCCGCTTCCCGGTCTTTTTGAAGGCGAATATAAACAATCCCAAGGCCGAGTTCTTCCTGCCGACGGTGGCCGGGCAACTGGTTGACGAAAAGAAGGCCGCCGTCAAGGTCATCCCCACGCCTGAAAAGTGGTACGGCATAACATACAAGGAAGACAAGCCCATCGTCCAAAACGCGGTCCGGGCCATGGTCGAGCGGGGACTTTACCCCGCAAGATTGTGGAGATGACGAGACAACAAAATTGATTGGTGGCACCCTCAAGCGAAGCTGCAAAGCAGCGAAGCTTGGGGGTGGTTTTGATCGCCAGGCTGTGGAGCTGACCGGTTGACAATATATTTTGAGAGAGCAGATGCATGGAAACTTTAGTCTATGGAAGTAGTTTTGTTTTATCGCATCAATTTCAGAAGGATAATAATACCTTGCAAGTCCAGTGCGACCAATTTGAAGGCTCGCAGAGCCGGCAGAAAGTAGCCCCGGGTGGAGCGAAGTCCGCCGCCAGGCGGATGAAGCGGAACCCGGGGAAAATCCGTCCATTGAATGAAGTTCCAAATTTCCTGTCCCGCCACTGGCAGACGTGGCAAAATTCCTCATCCGCCCAAGCCAATGGCCTTCAGCGAAATATTTATCTGCTGTGGGGGAAAAACACACCCTCACCCGGCTTCGCCAAAAGGCTGCGCCGAGCCAAGCCCTACCCTCTCCCTTCCGGGAGAGGGGCAATATTTTTTCCCAAGAAAAACAAATGTCTCGCTGAGAATCGTCGGCCGGATTGTTCCGGGATCGGGTTTCATCTGCCGTGGCGCGAACGGGAATTTGGAACATGTCAAATGACGCCAGACCCCGGGTTCCGCTTCGTCCGCCTGACGGCGGACTCGCTGCACCCGGGGCTACTTTCTGCCGGCCCTTCGGGCCTTGAATATGGCAGCACTGAATCCGCAAGGGATTTCGGACCAGATGCAATAATACCTGCGCCTTTGCTTTCGGCTTCGCCCCTCCTTCGCCAAGACTACGGGGGGCTACGCCGGACAAGTCGCCGGTTGGAGTTGCTTTAGAGCATTTCACGCTCGGATATATCCTTGCGACGATATAGATTTTGTGGCCCAGCCGCCCTCGGCTGGGATTGAATATGCACACCCGGGGGCGGGTGTGCCACATAAAGCATACATCCGACCGTGAAATGCTTTAATGCGTCCTGACAGGATGGGTTCGTCGGGCACAGCATCTGTAAAATGTCCAACAACGTTTTTTGGGATGAGAACCACAATTAAATTATCAGAAAGGAAAGATGAACATGTCGGCTAAAGAGCTTCGAATCGGCGTCATAGGCTGCGGAGGCAGGGGCGCGCTGGCCAGGCACGCACACAAGCCGGAAGAAGGCGTGCATCTGGTGGCCGCGACGGACACCGTACCGAAATGCCTGGAGGATTTTTCCAGGGAGTTCCCGGGCAGCTTCGTAACCGACGATTACCGCAAACTTCTGCGGCGTAAGGATATCGACGCCGTCTTTGTAACCACGCCCGACTTCTGCCACGAGCAGCACGCCGTGGCGGCGATCAAGGCTGGCAAGTGCGTCTACCTCGAAAAGCCGATGGCCATCACGATTCGCGGCTGCGACCGCATCCTCCGCGAGGCGTACAAGAAGCGGGTCAAGCTGTACCTGGGGCACAACATGCGGCACTTCAACGTCATCCGCAAGATGAAGGAACTTATCGACGGCGGGGCGATCGGGCGAGTCAAGGCCGGCTGGTGCAGGCATTTTCTGTCCTACGGCGGCGACTCATATTTCAAGGACTGGCACGCCGACCGGACGAAATCGACCGGCATGCTGCTCCAGAAGGCCGCTCACGACATCGACGTGCTGCACTGGCTGTGCGGCGGATACTCGCAAAAAGTTGCGGCCTTGGGCAACCTGACGGTCTACAACCAGATAACCGACCGGCATCCGCCCGAGGAACGGGGCGACAAATCGTGGCGCCTGGAAAACTGGCCGCCGCTGTCGCAGAAGGGCCTAAACCCGGTCCTCGACATCGAGGACCTGAGCATGATGCTCATGGAACTCGATAACGGCGTGCTCTGCTCGTACCAGCAGTGCCACTACACGCCCGACGCCTGGCGGAACTACACGATCATCGGCGACGCCGGCAGGGTCGAGAACTTCGGCGACGACAAAGGCGCGGTCGTGCGGCTGTGGAACAAGCGGCATTATTACCATCCGCAGGGCGACGCCGAGTTCGACACCCCGCCGGCAACCGGCACGCACGGCGGGGCCGACCCCAGGATCGTCGCCGAGTTCGTCCGATACGTCAGGCAGGGCGGAAAGATCGCGACTTCCGCCGTCGCGGCCCGCAACAGCGTCGCCGCGGGCTTCCAGGCCACAAAGTCGCTGCGTTGCGGCGGCAGGCCCCAGCTCATCCCGCCCGTGCCAAAGGAAATCGACGACTACTTTTCCGCCGACGTGGCGACAACGGTGTAATCTGGCGCCGTCGGCCGCATTTGTTTGCGGCCGTGTGCTTTTTTCGATTCGTCAGTTGAATCTTGTAACGGCGGGGCTTGCGGGGGACTGCATGCCTCGCGGCGCGGGCGCGGCGCTGGGTCGGGAATAGAATTTTCTGCCCTGTCCGCCGTTGTGGCCGGAATTGGCGCCTCCGTTTGGCCCGGCCTTTTTGGGGGCCAGCAGCAGGTTCTGCTGATCGCCCAGCAGTTTCACGAGTTCATCAACAAACTGTCTGGTCGGTCGGACAAAATGGTCGCTCTCGACGCGGATACACACGCTGACCTGCGAGTTCGCCGAGGGCCTCAGCCGAATGCAGACCGGGCAGGCGCCGTGGTGTTTTTTGAGCAATTCCCTGATCGCCTGGAGATTGTGCGTCTCCTGCGACTGCCCGTCCAGCCGCAGCCAGACCTCGCCCGTGAGCTGCTCGACGGCCTGGTCGATGGGCATTACGTCGTCGATGATGATATTCGCCCTCTCCCGCCTGCGGTCCACCGTGCCGCGGACAAAGACGATGCTGTCGGGCTGAAGAAGCCCGCCCAGCCGCTCGAAGGCCTCGGAAAAAACAACCGCGTCGCATTTGCCCGTCAGGTCTTCCAGCGTGAGCATGGCCATGCGGCTGCCGGCGCTGCGGCCGGATTTCACGATGGTCGGGCGGATCGAGACGATCATGCAGCCGACCGTGATCGGCCCGCAGTAACCGTTTGATTCCAGCAGGCCCAGTCTGGCCGTCTCGGCCGGCGTGCTGAGGCTGGCCAGTTCGCGCCCGTATTTCACCAGCGGGTGGCTTGTGATGTAAAACCCCAGCGTCTCCTTTTCGGCGGCCAGCAACTGCGCCTCCGACCACGGCTCGACATTGGGGAACTTGGCCGCCCCGGCCGGCTCGCCCGCCGGCCCGCCGAAGAAGCTCATCTGCCCGCTGCGTCTTGTGGAGGCGGCATCGGTCCCCAGTTCGATCGCGCTATCCAGGGCGGCGGTCATCTCGGCCCGGTTTGCGCCCAGCGCATCGAACGCCCCGCACTTTATCAGGGCCTCGATCGTCCCGCGATTGACCGCCCGCAGCTCGACGTGCTCGCAGAAGTGATAGAGATTCTTGAATCGCCCGACCTGCTGGCGGGCCGCGACGATGGCTTCGACCGCCTTTTGCCCGACGCCCTTGACCGCCGCAAGCCCGAACCGCACCTGCTCGCCGTCGACCGTAAAGTCGGCCCCGCAGGCGTTGATGTCCGGCGGGGCGATCCGCACGTCCATCCTGGCCGCCTCGGCCATGTACTGCACGACCTTGTCCGTGTCGCCGCTTTCAAACGTGAGCGTGGCGGCCAGGAACTCGCGAGGATGGCGGACCTTGAAATACGCCGTCTGGTAGGCCAGTATCGCATATCGCGTCGAGTGGGCCTTGTTGAACCCGTAGCCGGCGAATTTCAGGATCAGCTCAAAAAGCCCGTTGGCCTCGTCCCGCGCGATTCCGTTTTCCTGCGCGCCGGCGATGAAGTTCGGCCGCTCCGCCGCAATGACGGATTCCTTTTTCTTGCTTATGGCCTTGATGAGCGTAAGCGCCCCGTTGAGCGGCAGCTTGCCAAGCCGGTTAAGCACCTGCATCACCTGCTCCTGATAGCACATTATGCCGTAGGTCTCGGCCAGTATGTCATCGACCAGCGGATGGACGGACGGAATCTGCTCTGCGCCGCTCTTTCGGCTGCAATACGTCGGGATGAGTTCCATCGGGCCGGGGCGGTACATGGCGTTTGCGGCTATCAGGTCCTCGATCCGCGATGGCTGCATCTGCGTCAGCACGCCCTTCATGCCGTCGGATTCAAACTGGAATACGCCGTCGGTGCGGCCGCGGCGGAACAGGTCGTAGACCGAGTCGTCGTCGAGCGGCAGGGCCTCCGGGTCGATATCCGTGCCCGTCCGCTGTTTGACCAGTTCGCGGCACCGCTGGATGACAGTCAGCGTCCGCAGGCCCAGGAAATCCATCTTCATCAGCCCGACCTTCTCGCACGTCGGGCCGTCCCACTGGGTTATCACGTCCTGGCTGTCGCCCTGCTTGGAGAGGGGAACGATTTCTTCCAGCGGCACGTCGGCCACCACGACGCCGGCGGCGTGCACGCCCGCGTGCCGGGCCAGACCTTCAAGGCGCAGCGCGTGCCCGAACAGCGCGTCGATCCGCTGGTCCTGCTGGCGCATGCGGCGGAGTTCCGGCTCGCTGGCCAAGGCGCCCTCGATGGTAACGTTCAGCCCGCCGGGAATTTTCCTGGTTATCGCGTCGGCCTCGCCGACCGTCATGCCCATGACGCGGGCGACGTCCTTTACGGCCGCCTTTGCGCCCAGCGTGCCGTAGGTGATGATCTGAGCGACGTGGCCGTACTTGTTACGCACGTATTCCAGGACCTTCGAGCGGCCTTCCTGGCACATGTCGATGTCTATGTCGGGGTCTTCCTTGCGCTGCGGGTCGGTGAACCGCTCGAACAGCAGGCCGTAGCGGAGCGGATCGGCCGTCGAGATTCCAAGGCAGTAGCCCAGCAGGGTCGCCACGCCGCTGCCGCGGGCGCCGCACGGGATGTTGTTCCTGGCCGCGAAGTCCGTGAAGTCGTGCACGATCAGGAAATACGAGCTGTACCCCTTGTCGGCGATGACCTTGAGTTCCCATTCCAGCCGCTTGACGTATTCTTCCGGCGGCTGGCCTCCGCCGAACCGGGCCGCCAGGCCTTTTATCGCGATCTGTCGCAGATAGTCGTCGGCTGGTTGGCCGTCGGGCGTGTGGAAAACCGGCAGGTACTTGGCCTTGAAGTCCGGCTCGACGTTGCACATCTCGGCGATCCGCAGCGTGTTGTCCGCCGCCGATGGCTCGAAAAGCCCCAGCGACTGCCGCATCTCGGAGGGGCTTTTCAGGAAAAGCTCCGGGGAATACTTCAGTTCGTTGTCAGCCAGCGTCTGGCCGGTCGAGATCGCCGTGAGGACCTCGTGCGAGGGCTTGTCCTGCCGGCGGAGAAAGTGCACGTCGTTGGTGCCGACGATGCCGACGCCCAGTTCCCTGGCCAGCGTTACAAGCAGCGGGTTGACGCGGTCCTGATCGGGAATGCCCTGGTTCTGGACCTCGATGAAAAACCGCTCCGGCCCGAAGATGTCCAGATATTCGCCGGCGATCTTTTTTGCCGCAGCCGCCTGGCCGGAAAGCAAAGCCGTCGGCACCTCGCCGCCCAGACAGGCCGTCGTGCAGATTATACCCTTGTTGAACCGGCTCAGCAGTTCGCGGTCCACCCGCGGCTTATAATAAAAGCCTTCGAGGTGCGCCCGCGACGAGAGTTTGATGAGGTTCTTCCAGCCATCCATGTCCATCGCCAGCAGCAGCAGGTGATACGCGGCGGTGTCCTGGCGGCCCATCGAGCGGTCCTGCCGGCTGGTCGGCGAGATGTAGGCCTCGATGCCGAGGATCGGCTTGACGCCGGCGGCTTTGACCGTGCCGTGGAACTCGACGGCCCCGTAAAGATTTCCGTGGTCGGTAAGGGCGATTGCCGGCATGCCCATTTCTTTGGCCGACTGCGCCAGGTCCTCCAGCCGGCAGGCGCCGTCCAGCAGCGAGTAGTGCGAGTGTACGTGAAGATGTACGAATCCGTCCATGGCCGCTTCCATGCTTGTTATTATTTCCGGACTGAATCATACCATCGGCCGGCCGGCGGTCAAAATGATTTTACAGATATTCAGCGAGGTATTCATTCCAACCCGTCCGCTTCAATCCGCTATTTCAAATCTTAAATTTCAGATCTCCAATCTTAAATCTCGGATTTCAAAGCTCGTATCGCAAGTCTCATATCTCAAATGTCGGATCTGAAATTTCAGGCGATGGGGCGATTTTGCTGTACGGCGGCCGGAAAATGAATCTGGCAAAGCAGCGACAACGAACAGACATGGCAAATCGACGGCAAAAACAGATATGGCGTAAAGGCCCGCCAATAATTATTATTGCGGGCATGTCGGAAGATTCGCCACAATCCGGGCCGTGCATCAATTGCGGCTGGTGCGGGCGCGCCTGCCCCAAAAGGCTGTTGCCGCAGGTGCTGCACAGGCGGCTGTACGCCGGACGGCTCGACGACGCCCGCCGCGCCGGGCTTGACGCCTGCGCGCTCTGCGGCAGGTGCCTGCCGGCATGCCCGGCCCGAATCGACCTGCCCGACCAGTTTGCACAGGCAAAAAACGAACTTATTCCGCCGGACAGCATTAGCGGTACGTCTGAGACAAACAACAAAACCACGCCCGAGACTGTCGTGGAACACACGGGCAAGATGCCCGTGCCGCAAAAACAAACCAGTTGGACTATCCGGCGGATCATGCTCGTCTGGCTGATCGCCCTGGCGCCTCTGACATTTGCCAAGATCGGCCTGTCCGGCTGGCGGATGGCGATACATATATTAATATCGTGTCTGGTCTGCCTGGCCGTCGAACGCGCCTTCGCCTGGCTGCGGAAGAAGCAGGCATGGGGCGGGGCCGTCATTGCCGGCCTGATCTTCGCGATGCCGCTCTCGCAGACCGTGCCGCTATGGATGACCGCTCTGGGCGCAGCCTTCGGGATGATCTTCGCCCGCGAAATCTTCGGCGGGCTGGGCCGCGGCCTGTTCCATCCGGCTGTGCTTGGCTGGTGCTTCCTGGCGAGTTATAGCGGCGTCGAATTCAGCCTGCCGCTAGAAACGGACCGTATCTGGCCGCTTTCGCTTTATTCGCATGAAGCGGCTAAGTGTGCCATCTTCTACATTCTTCCATTCATTCTTCTATGCTGGAAACGTATGGCGAACATCGTGACGCCGGCGGTTTTTCTGGCGATCACGGTAGCGATTCCATGGTTGTATGGCGACGTGTACGCGAAGGGCTTTGTCCTGTTCGCCGCAGCTTTCATCCTGGCCGACATGCCGACAAGTCCGGATACCTTTTTTGCCCGCTTTCTGACCGGCATAATTACAGGACTGTTGACGTTGTGGTTTTATTACGGTCGCAGTTGGCACAACCAGCACATATTATTTTATTTCGTTCTGTTCGTCGGCATATTCAGTCCGCTGCTGGACGAGTTCGGGCTGTGGCTGAGGGGCAGGTATTTCGGCTACGCAAGGAGGCCGGCTCATGCGGACTAGCGGCAGCCTTTATACGATCTGCTTTGCCACGCTGCTGGCGGCGCTGTGCGGCCTGTTGACGGGCGGTGCGAAGAAATATCTCAAGCCGCACCAGGACCGGCATATGGACGCGGTCAAGGCCAAGGCCATGCTGGAAGTAATGGGCCTGAAGATTCCGGCCAATTCCGGCGAACTGGCCGAGACTTATAACCGGCATATCATGGTCACAAGGTATGGCGATCTTGATATCTACGAGCGAATCGTGCCTGAAACCCGATGGGCCAGGCGGCCGCAGGTCGTCGCATGGGCTGTGCCGTTCGCAGGCCAGGGATACATCAACAGAATCGAGGGACTGATATCATTTGATCTTCAGAAACAAACAATAAAGGATATTGTCTTTACTTCCATCAGCGAGACTCCAGGATTGGGCATGAAGGCAAACTTGCCCGAATTCCGCGCACGTTTTCGCGGCATTTCCATCGATGCCATTTATAAGGCTGACGGCGTCAAGCTGGTCAAGCCGGGAACCGCCCGGCAGCCCAACGAGATAGATGCAATCGCAGGCGCAAGCATGACATCCAAATCCCTGGAACGCATGATAAATGAGGCGTTCATGCGGATAATGAACAATCCTGCATGTCGCGGGGAGGGCGGCAATGACTGAACAAATTCACTGCGGGCAATGCAATCCGCCGGGCGTATTTGCGGCGCGGGCTGGGCGGACCATGCTGGCCGGGGCGTGGAACGAAAACCCCATCGCCATACAGATACTGGGCATCTGCTCGGCCCTTGCGGTTACGCGGTCGGCCCAGGCCGCGCTGGTGATGGGCGCGGCTGTTACATTCACCGCCATTTTCACAAACCTGCTGGTCTCGCTGCTCCGCCGATTCATGCCTCAGTCGGTGCGGCTGATTGTCCAGATGCTCATCATCGCCACCTTCGTCTCGGTGCTCGACGAATTACTAAAGGCGTTCCATCCGGAGATGTCGAAGGAACTGGGCGCTTACGTGCCGCTGATCATCACCAATTGCATCCCGATGGGCCGGGCCGAGGGCTTCGCATTGCGGAACGGGCCGGCCCTGTCGATGCTCGACGGGGCGGCAAACGGGCTGGGATACACCGGCGTGCTGCTCATGGTCGGGTCCATACGCGAACTGGCAGGCAATGGCACGATCGCCGGATTCAGGATTCTGGGCGACTGGTACGTCAAATCCGATTTTACCCTCTCTCCGTCGGGCGCATTTATCGTTTTGGGCCTGCTGATCGTCTGCTACAACGCGATTCGACTGCGGGCCGCGCGGGCGAAGGAGGCGGCGCATGACTGAAAGCGGATTCACCGAAGCCGCGGCGATCATCCTGGCCGCAATCTTCACTGGCAACATCCTGCTGCACTATTTTCTGGGGATGTGCTCGTTCCTGGCCTGTTCGCGCGAGATATCCACGGCCGCCGGGCTGGGCCTGGCGGTTACGTTTGTTACTGTTGCCACAGCCCCTATCAACTGGCTGATCTATAACTGCCTGCTCGCGCCGTTCAATCTGACGCACCTGTGGCTGCTGGCGTTCATAACCGTCATCGCCGGATTCGTGCAGGTGCTGGAGATGGTCGTCGAGCGGGTCAGCCCGACGCTGTATTCGGCCCTGGGAATATTTCTGCCGCTGATTACGGTGAACTGCGCGATCCTCGGCGCCTCGCTGTTCGCCATCATACGCGGATATAATGTATGGCAGTGCCTGTTATACAGCCTGGGGGCCGGTCTTGGGTGGATGCTGGCGATAGTTCTGATGGCCGGCCTGAGACGAAGGATGCAGTACGCCGACATGCCGGCGGCGTTCGCGGGCGTGGCGTCGGCGATGGTAATTGCGGCGATTATGGCCCTGGCGTTCATGGGGCTTGGCGGCGTAATCGAAATGAAACTGGCTTTGTCAAAATGATTGTCTGGTCCTGCATAGTGCTGGGATGCATTGGCGGCGTGCTGTCGGCGGCGATAATCGTCTGCCGGCGGTTCCTCGCCGACTACGGATTGTGCGCCATCGACGTCAACTCCGGCGGGCGGACGCTGGATGTCGCCGGCGGGCAGACGCTGCTGGAGGCGCTGAGGAGCGCTGAAGTTTTTCTGCCGTCGGGCTGCGGCAGCAGGGCATCATGCGGGCTGTGCAAGGTCAGGCTGACCGATGGCGGAGGGGCGGTGTTGGCGACCGAAAGGCCCCTGTTGACGCAGGGCGATATCCGCGGCGGCATCCGCCTGGCCTGCCAGGTCAGGATTCGCGGCCCCATCGCAATAGAGCTGCCGCCGGACCTGCTGGCCGTCCGGCTTTATCGGGCGAGGCTCGAATCGGCCGGCATGCTCACGCACGATACTCGCCGGTTGACCTTCGCGCTCGACGAGCCGCTGGAATTCCATCCCGGCCAGTATGTCCAGGCGAGCATCCCGACGCCCGACGGGCCGGTCTTCCGGGCGTATTCGATCAGCGGCAGTTCGGCCGACAAAAAACGGATTGAATTGATTGTTCGCCTGGTTGCGGGCGGGGCAGGCTCGACGTATCTGCATCGGCTGGCCGTCGGCGGGCAGATGGATTTCGCCGGGCCTTACGGACAGTTCCGCCTGAGCGACGACCCCGAAAGCGAATTGATCTGTGTGGCTGGCGGCTGCGGGCTGGCGCCGGTAAAATGCATCGTCGAGCATCTGCTGTCCGCCAGGCCGCAGGCCCGCTGCCGGCTTTTCGTCGGCGCCAAAGATTCGCGCGACGTTATGCTGATGGGTTTTTTCGGCGGGCTCGCCGGGCGGCACCCGGACTTCAGCTACGTTTATTCGCTGTCGAACCCGCGGGCCGGACCGGCCGACTGGGCGGGCAGGACCGGAATGATCCACCATGCGGTCGCGCACGAGCTTGCCCCCGGCGGCGGGAGGCAGGCGTTTATCTGCGGCCCGGAGCCGATGATCGCGGCGGTTACGCGGGTGCTGATCGAAAAAGGGCTGAGCCGGGCGGACATCTACGCCGACCGGTTCGAGGCCGCCAGAACCTGGACGCCGGCCGGATGACGCCGGCAGGAGAAAACTTGATACACCCTGACAAGGCATTTGAGATAATCATGCGGCGAGTCGAGCCGCTGAAGCCCGAGGCGACCGATCTCGCCGGGGCCGCCGGGCTCGTGCTGGCCGAGGATATCGTCGCCGACCGCGACCAGCCGCCGGCCGACCGCTCCGCGATGGATGGTTACGCCGTCCGGTCAGCCGACGTGCCGCGCCAGCCGCGGACCCTCAAGCTCATCGGCGAGGCGCCAGCCGGCGCGGCAAACTGCCCGGCGGTTGCGCCCCGGACCTGCGTGGAAATCTTCACCGGCGCCAACATCCCCAAAGGCGCCGACGCCGTCGTCCCCGTCGAGCAGACGCAGCGAGACGGCGATTCCGTCCGGTTCCTGCTGGCGGCAAAGCCCGGCATGAACATACGCAGGCGCGGCGAGGAGGCCGCCGCCGGTCAGGTGCTGCTCAGGGCCGGCGCCGTTGTCGGGCCGGCGCAGGCGGGCATCTGCGCCATGGCCGGCAGGGCCAGGCCGCTGGTGTATCCGCAGCCCCGCTCGGCTATTCTGGTTACCGGCGCGGAAGTCAAAGACGCATCCGAGATGCCGACTGATAACGAACTGCGGGACTCCAACGGCCCGGCCCTTCAGGCGGCGTTCGCGCGGTGGTCGCTGCCGTGGCCGGCCAGGCGGATAGTGCCGGACGATCCGGCCGCGCTGGCCAAAGAAATAAAGGCCGCCGCCCAGAACGACGTCGTCATTATCACCGGCGGCGTGTCGGTCGGAAAATATGACTACGTTACGGCGGCCCTGGAAAAGATAGGCGCAACAATCCATTTTCACGGCGTGGCGATGAAACCCGGCAAACCGCAGTTGTACGCGACGCTGAACGACAACTTGCATATTTTCGGCCTGCCGGGCAACCCGCTGAGCGTGCTGACCGGCTTTCATGAATTCGCCCTGCCCGCGATCCGCCGGCTTTCGGGCTGGCCTGGCGAAACGTGCCGCGTCCGGCTGCGGGCGTCGCTGGATGCCGACATAAAGATCAAGGCCGACCGGACAAGTTATATCATTGCCGGTCTCGCCTGGACGCCGGGCGGCATTACGGTCAGCCCCGTCCGCTCGGCCGGCTCGGCCGACATCGCCGCGGCGGCGCAGGCCGACGGCGTGATTATCGTGCCTGCGGGCATCTGCGAGATATCCCGGGGCGACCTGGCGCTCTTCTGTCCGTGGAGGCCCCTGCCATGAACCAGACCGTCAACTCCGCCGTTTCGCTGCGATTGTCGGTTACTGACCGCTGCCAGCTTGGCTGCACGTATTGCGTGCACGGACACGAGCCGGAAAAACTGCCGCAGGATCGCGTCCTGAGATTCGAGCAGATGATGACGCTTGTCAGGACTCTGAAAGAATGCTTTGAGGTCGAAAAGGTCCATGTAACCGGCGGCGAGCCGCTGCTGAGGCGGGGAACGGAAAATCTCATTCAAATGCTCCGGCAGGAATCGATTGGCGACATCGCGATGACGACGAACGGCCAGCTTCTGGCGCCGGTCGTCGGGCGGCTCCGGGACTCCGGCCTGCGGAGGATAAACGTCAGCCTCGACACGCTGGACGGCGAAAAGTTCGCCCGCCTGACCGGCGGAAGGCTGGACGCCACGCTGGATGGAATCCGTTCGGCGATTCGGGCCGGCATGTCGCCGATAAAAATCAACATGGTCGTGCTGCGCGGCGTAAACGACGGCGAGATCTCGCCGATGGCGCGATTCGGGCTGGAAAACGGCTTGCAGGTGCGGTTCATCGAGATCATGCCGATCGGCCCGGCCGCCGAATGGCACCGCGATCTGTTCATGCCGTCAGCCGAGATCCGGCGCGAACTGGCCGGGCATTTCACGCTGACGGATGCGGGCCGGGCGGGCGGCGAGTCGGCTGGGGTAGCGGACATTCGCGACGCGGCCGGACGATCGGGACAGGTCGGCTTCATCGCGTCGATCAGCGAACCGTTTTGCGGGCAATGCCGCAGGCTCCGGCTGACGTGCGACGGCAGGTTGATCGGATGCCTGGCCTGCCACGACGGCATTGCCATCGGCGAACTGCTGAGGAAAGACACGGCGGAAAACCGTCGGTTTATAATGGACGCGGTCCGCGACGCTCTCGGGTGCAAATCCGCCAGCAGGCCCTTCACCCAGGCCCGCCCAATGGATAAGATCGGAGGTTGAAATCAGACTATGCCTAAAGCCAAACTCAGTCACATTGATTCCGCCGGCGCGGCGAAAATGGTCGACGTCGCCGGCAAGGGTGAAACGCAAAGGGCGGCCGTCGCCGAGGCGATGGTGAACGTCGGGCCGAAGATCGCGAAACTGATCGCTCGCGGCGGGCTGGCCAAGGGCGACGTGCTTTCGACGGCCCGGCTGGCCGGCATCGCCGCCGCCAAGCGGACCGCCGAACTGATCCCGCTTTGCCATAACATCTGCATCGAACACGCCGACGTGCGGGCGGAACTTGTCGGCGGGCAGGTGCGGATAATCGCCTCGGCCCGCGCGACGGCGAAGACGGGCGTGGAGATGGAGGCCCTGACCGCCGCGGCGGTGGCGGCATTGACGGTTTACGACATGGTCAAGTCGGCGGGCAAGGGCGTTCAGATCGGCCCGATCCGCCTGCTGGAAAAGACCGGCGGCAAGAGCGGCTCCTGGCGCCTGTCCGACAGGAGGCCCGGCCGTGGGACGCGTTGAGGCGGTCTGCATCTGCGATGAAAAGGGCCGGGCCAAAAAGCCTGCTCCGGCGGCAGAACTGCGGGCCGATTTCGGCATCGTGGGCGATGCGCACGCCGGCAGCGGCCACAGGCAGACGAGCATCCTGTCTGCCTCCGACGTCGCGCAGGTGCGGCGAGTCCTGCCCGATGTTTCCGCCGGCGACTTCGCGGAAAACCTGCTGCTGTCCGGCCTGGACCTGTCCGACGTCGGACTTGGCAGCGTCATTCGCGTCGGGCCGCGGGCAAGCCTTTCGATAACGCAGATCGGCAAGGTCTGCCACGCGCCCTGCCGGATCGGCCAGGCCGTCGGCGACTGCATCATGCCGCGGCTGGGGCTGTTCGCCCGCGTCGTCGAGGGCGGGCCGGTCGCCCCCGGCGACATCGCCGAAATCGTCCGGGCAGTCAGCCGGAAAATCTTCCAGGCCGCCGTGCTGACCGTCAGCGACCGCTGCCACGCCGGGACCGCGCAGGACACGGCCGGCCCGGCCGTCGCCGATTTGCTAATCAAAGAACTCGGCGCGAACATATATAAAATCCGAGTCGTGCCCGATGAAATCGCCGAGATCAGCCGCCGGCTGGCACACTACTGCGACGGCCATTCGATTGACCTGGTCGCCGCCGTCGGCGGAACCGGCTTTTCCCCGCGCGACGTTACGCCCGAGGCCACCCGCGCGGTCGTCGAGCGCCTCGCTCCGGGACTCGACGAGGCCATGCGGCAGGTCTCGCTCGCCAAAACGCCCCACGCTATGCTCTCTCGCGGTGCGAGCGGCATCCGCGGGCGGACGCTCATCATCAATCTGCCCGGCTCGCTCCGCGGCGCGACCGAAAACCTCCGGACGATCCTGCCGGCCCTTGCCCACGGCCTGGCCAAACTCCGCGGCGACCCCGCCGATTGCGGCAGATAGGGATTGACATCAACCTACGGTTTTCGTGGGGCGGGACCTGAGGCCGGAGGCGGCGGGGAAATTTTGGTCTCAATTCCCGCGGTCTTGGCAACCTCGCCGGCCAGGTTGAACAGCTTGGCCGTCCGCTGTTGCCAGCCGGCCCCTGCGTAGCACTGCCAGGAACGCTCGCCCAGCAGAAGGTTCAGCAGCCGTTCGTCGAGCATTTCGTGGCATTTTTTGGCCAGTGCGGGCGGAACCCTGGCGGAAATTTTGGGGTCGGTGATCGCCTTTTCGATGAATATCCTGGCCTCGGTCTCCTGTATCCCCTCACGGAGCATCTCAAAGCGGACGGTCGGGATCGCCCCATCCGGCCCCGGCGCGGCAATCGCCCGCGGGTTGGACCGCATCAGGTTCCAATCGAGCGCGATATTGGTGCCATATCTGCCCATGATGTTCTTCTCCCTGCCGGTGTCGCCGGTGCCCTTGGTCGGCCAGAAGTCCAGGCCGAAGCGGGCGAAGCCGCGGCTCTCGGCCATCACGGTGATATCCGGAATAGTCCGGTACGTCCCCAAGGCCGAGTACGACAGCACATAGTTCCGGTTGGAGTGGCACATCAGGTACGCCTGGTCCCATCCGCCCATGATTCCATCGCCCATCGGATACTTGCGCACGGTGATTGCATAGGGACGTTGGTAGTAACCGATCTCCAGCCCGCCGGCGTTGAGCTTGCCGTTTTTGGATTTGGGATCGCCCCGGCCGTGCGTGTATATCTCCCAGCGGGCATATGGCGCGATCTTCTTGAAGAATTCGATTGTGTCCGGATCGGGCCTGGCGTCGTTGGCCACGCCCAGCATGATGCACTCCTGGGGCCAGCCGCGCTGGACGACCCGCTTCTGAAAACCGTCAAGCACGTCCTTCCAGAATTCCTCCGTGCCAGCCTCGCCGTACAACGGCTGCTTCCACTCGATGAGCTTGCCCGAGGCGTCCATAAGCGACAGAGGCAGTTCGGTCGCCTTGGCGCTACGATCGCGTTCATCCTTGCCTTCCCAGAGGTAAAGCACCAGGGCCGCCGGCTTGCCGACGCACCTGGCGTACAGGTCCAGGTACTTGTCGCAGGCTGAGAAGTCGGCCTCGTGCTTGCCGCCGGGCTTTGAGCGGAACCAGATCATGCCGTGTTCGTTGCCGAAGTGCGTCCGGCGGATCACCGTCACATAAGCGGCCTTGTTGCCCACCTGGCCGAGCAGGCTCATGGACTTCTCCAGCAGGGCGAAATGTTTGTCGGACCAGAGGGGCACGTCGTATCGCAGGGCCACAGATTCGGGCGATTGCAGCAGGCCGACGTGTGTGGCGAAGTCTCTCGGGGCCGGAAGCGTCCATGGGCAGACCGTCAGGCTGACAGGCACTTCGATTGGTTTTGCGCCGCATCGGATGGTGAGCGTGCCCTTGTACTCGCCCGGCTTTGCGTCGGCGGGTGCCGTAACGGTAATCCAGACCGGTACCGATCTGGCGTCTGTCGGCGGTTCGTCGGCCAGGACGTCGCAGTAATACGCGGCAGTCAGCTTGTCGTCCTTGCCGGGCAGGCGCGGCTGCTGCGCAAACCGCACTTTCACAGCCTCCGGCGGGATCGTCGCCTTCGATTCGGCATTCGTCAGCGGGCCGATCGTCGCGGCGATCTTCGCGCCGGCCTTGGGCGGGCCAAGACTGCTGACCACCACCTGCCCGGAGCAAGTTCCGTTTCGGGCCACGACCATCTTGAGCGGACCTGCGGTCCCGAATGGGTCGCCGCAGACTGCATCTTCGGCAACCTCCTGGAGCGGATTGGCGTTCCAGACTACATAACCGTCGTGCGGGATGGGCGTCAGACCGGCGGGACCCCCGGCCGTCAGCCGGGCTTTTATGAAACCCAGCGTGCTCCAGCCGTCCCGCCACCAGACGCTGTCGGATGAGTCCTTGATACTTGCGGCGCGGTGAAATTCAAGGGCAATAACATTCTCGCCCTTCTTGAGCATATCCCGCGGCACCGGCACGGATGTCAGCTTGCGGACCCGGCTCTCCAGTCGATCCATGACTGCCGGAGGCGGGTTTCTGCGCTCGGACGCCTTCAGTATCCGCTTGCCCTGCTCGTCCAGCGATGCATCTTTGGGATAATCATCCGCCAGCGAGTCGGGCGTGAGATTGCCCTTGGGCAGGTTGGCCCTGGTCAGTTCCTTTCCGTTTACGTACACGACGATTCCGCCGCGATATTCGGCCGAGAAGGCCAGGTCCTTGACCTGGGCCGGGTCGTCCACCATGAACCCCGCCCTCAGGCACAGTTGGGCCAGGCACGGCGACTGCTGGAATCCGTGCCGTTCGTCTTCGGGCATTCGGTCGAACGCGCCGGAGTAGACGGACTGCTGCAGGCCGTCTTTCATGCGGCCCCATTCGCTGTCGTCAAACGCCGGGGTTGTCCAGCCGGCCGGCGGCGCAGGCGACTGAAGTGTTGCATCCTTATCTCTGGGATTGGCCTTGGCATCCGAGGATGTGCCCATGACCTCCGGCCGCCAAACGTGGAAGGCACGCCAGGACGTCTCGGCGCCCATCACCTCGTTGTCGGATGCAGGCCTGGCCGCCTGTGCCAGGGCGGAACTCGCAGATGAAACGCACGCAATGACCGCCAGACCCGCCGCCACCCCTACAATCCCTTTTTTCCCGTGCGGAACCATTGGAACTCCTTGCAATTAAATCAGATTATTTCTTCACCAGACCAGAAACAGTCTTTTCAGGAGCGACATAAGCCGGCATCGCCAGGATAAGTTATGATACGTTTCCCGCAGGCCGCCAAACAACGCGTTTCTGTTGCATATCTGCACCATGCCTATGCACTTTTGCACGTCGTCTGTTGAGCGCCGTGCCTTGTCTATATAGTATTGCCCATGATAAACCGAAAATTACAACAAACTTGTTTATTATTGCACATTTTCAACGGAAGGCTGCTGCGGATTCCACCAGGCCGGACCTTTTTGCTGCATGGCCTGACGGGCCTGTCGGCGGGTTTCCAGCAGTTCATCGGGCGACATCGGTTTGAAATCCCGGGCGGCGGCGAAGGCCGCGTCCTGCTCGTTCGGAAAGCTCATGCCAAGCAGCGCCACATCGGGGTCTATCGTCAGCGTGTAGCGAACGCACTGGCCGGCGGTCAGGCAGGGAAGTTGCGGTTGCGCGCCCTGCGCGTCGCTACCGCCGGATGAGAATTTTCCCCTGGGCCTTTCCTGAAGCGGCCGGCCGTAGCCGCTGGTGTCGCCCAGCAGTTTGCCCGCTCCAAAGGTCTTGAAGCAGACTGTGCCGACACTCTTTTGCCTGGCCAGCGGCAGAACTTTTTCCACATATCGTTCATCGCAGAACGGTCCAACGGAGAACATGACCACGTCGCAAAGACCCGAATTTATCGCCTCGGCCAGCACTTCGGGATTGTGGCTGCTTATGCCGCGAAAGCGGACCTTGCCCGCCTTCACCTGTGCGGTGAGATGTTCCATTCCCCCGCCCCCTGCCGCAACCTTCCGCCAGCCATCCAGCGTCGATAGTCCGTGAAAGACCATCAGATCCACGTGGTCCTCTTCCAGCAGCCGCAGGCTGTTTTCGAGTTGCGGGCCGACCGGCTCGTCGTGATGGTCGATCTTGTCGATCAGGAATATTTCATCCCGCCTGCCCTTGATCGCCCGGCCGACGATCTGCTCGCTGTAGCCGTCCTCGTAAGACGGAGCGGTGTCGATGACGTTCAGGCCCGCATCCAGCGCCCGCCGGGCCGTCGCCACGCACTGCTCAAGCGGCGCGGTCCTGTCGGCCAGGTCGCCTATCCCCAACTGCGTCGCGCAAAAACCCGTCCTGCCCAGCACCCGCCTCGGTTGAAATATTTTTTCATTCATCTCGGCCAAATCCCCGGATCGGGATATCCCAAACTTATGCCATCATTCGCCACGCTCGGATGTTTCTGGACTCGCGCCACTTGCCTATGATAAGGAAAGGCTTCGAGAGTAATCTTGTAATAGTCTACTGCAAGTCAGGTCATTTCGAATGTTTGACACTACTTTTCGCGGAGCTTTTAGTCTGGCAATATCACTATTAATTTTCCGGCTGTTACTTTCAGATAGGTTATAAGCGGTTCCAAAGCAGGTGGCATTGGGGCCTTGATAATTGGTTGACGCCTCAGGTTGTAAAAGCTTCATATTAAGTTCGTGATATGCGAAACCAAGAAAAACCATAATATTCGATAAAGCTAAATTTTTACGTATAGAAACGATGTCACTTGATGACGGATCGGTATTCTCTGTAATGTGGCATTCACCTAATGATTCCTGTTTTTTTGAGATTAAATGGCGGAGTAATACACTTCCTCCGGACCATAAGATAGCCGAGCGCGACGAGCGCTCGGCTAATCGCTTCTCGCGCCACGGTAGCGCGTTGACGCCTGGT
>JACRIL010000266.1 GCA_016235825.1 Planctomycetota bacterium | reverse complement strand
TCCTCCTGTCCCAAACAGTTCTTATCCAATTCTGACATCTGCTTCACTCCTTCCGCGGCCCTTGAGCCGCTTCTGGGAGGAAGGTATTTACTCCACCATTTTAATCAGAAAAACCTTGGATCATTCTGGTCAATACGACACATTCAACCTGGCACTTGGCAAGGGCGATCCGGCGGACCTGGCAGAGGTAGTTGACGCGAAGGTCAAGCCGGAATTGCCCGACGCCCAGGACAAGCCGGCCTTGCCCGGCAACCCGCATTAGGGCTGGAGCCTGAAGCGCCCGCCGCCTATGCCCGTTTATACGCCCCGCCAGCCTGTTTCCTGTGGCCTTCCTGCGCCTAGAATCGACGATCTTGCCCCCGGACGGCTCACGGGTCGGCCTGCCTTGTGTTCGTCGATTTGGCGCGCCAGCGTGTGGATTAAAGGCCTGTCCCATAATCGTAAAACGGGCCTGCCCGATCATACCTTGCCATCGTCTTGGCCTTGCTCCGCCAGTATCCGCTTGACGGCAGCGGCTTTTTCGGCATCGGATAGCGGCAGGCGGTCGATCATTGCCAAGGCCCGGACAAGAGATTCCCTGCCCGGCTCGTCGCCCGGTTTCCCTGCCTTATCCGCCCCGGTTTGGCCATCGGCCGGGCTTGTCGCCGGGCCTGATTCCTTTGCCGGTTCGTCGGCAGCAGATTGCTTGCTGTCTTTGGGCAGGGCATGATTTGCCGGGCAGGGGTCTTTGGCCGGTTTTGGGGCGGTTTCGCCCTGAAATGCTGCGCTTTTTGCTGCGCCTGTTTTGGAATTCTCTTGTTTTATTGGGCTTTTGGGGGTAAGTTCTAATCCAGCAACGCCCATCAGGTCGTTTTTTTATCGCAGCAGCCCGTTGAAAAAGTAGCATGGGCATCTTGCCCATGAGTATCACGGCCGTCCCGGCCGTGTATTTTGCTGTTTTCCTGGTATTTAAGGGGCAGGATGCCCCTGATACTCACGGGCGAGACGCCCGTGCTACTGTGAGACGGCCTTTTTCAACGGACTGGCAGCCGTGGTGCAACAGAATCATCTCAGACGTTCCACAGAACGCCGGCCATGCGGACGTTCGGTGTTTTCATCCGTCAGGTTCAATGCCGCCGGACCGTTCGATGTTATTCCGAACGCGGCTACCGTCTTGCCCACCTCGTTAACGACCTGGAATTTCTGGGCCGTAATGATCTTGGGTGCTTCGGTGGTCTCTCCGGCCCGAGCCGACCTTTCAAAAGGCAGCAGCCAGCGAGAAACCGCGCCCCCGACAAACGAACCCGCAATAACGCCAGCGATCAACAACCATGTCTTTCCACTCTTCATTTCCTGCTCCTTTTCCAAAATTTTCATGCCTTATCCGGCAAAATCTTTTATTGAAATCTTTCCGGGAAATATATTTTTAACAGGAAAAATAAACTAATTAAGACTGACCAACAGAGACCGATCAGATTTACTATTTTATACCATAAGGGCGATTTGAGATTCAGCAGAATTCCGAAAAGGGCCCAAAATGGGCCAAAAAATGGGACGCCGCCAAAAAATAATGACGAAATAGCCATAAAACCTAATAAAACGCCCCCTCTTGGAGACAGTAGACGTCTTTGTTCGATTTCTGCCGCTGTTTTCCCGATTAAATCGGCAATAGAACCTCTCACCTGCAAAATGCCCTTACACTTTGAGCACTTTACGAGAGCGTACCTGGCCGTTGATACTGGAATTAAAAATATAGTGTCGGATTCGGCAACATCTCCAGTTATAGCCTCAACATCCTTTGAATGGCAAAAAGGACAATTGATCCGAATTAACGGACCATAATCGGTCTTTGATCTTGCACCAATTCCTATCATGTGCGTGGAAGGGCTTTCATTTCAAGAATTTTTCATTTGTCACCAACCGGCGTTTTTGCGAAACGTGTGAGCCATTGGGGCGTGGCGGTCAGACCGCCCCAGCTTGCGGGGTTGTGGTTGGCCTCGAAGATTTTGCGCAAGGTCGGATCATATGGTGCAAGTGCGGACCAGAGCACGCCCGGCGTCTTTGCCCATCGTTTGTCAGGCTCGCCGCCGTCGATCCGCTTGAACTTGGCATCCTTAACCTGCTGGTTCCACATGAAATCGCGGTTGGTGGCGATGAGTCTGTCGATGTCCTCCTTCGTGAAGACCAGGCCGTGTTCATACGCAGACACGATGCCCTCCAGATCGACCGAGTAGTATCCGCCGTTGGGATGCACGCCGACCCAGTGTTTTGTCGAGCCGTCCGGCTTATAGTCCCACGGCCCGGCGGCGTCCCAGTAATTCCAGACAAAATACTTGCCGTCCTCTCTGAGCTTCATGCGCGACTTCATCACCTTGAACCATTTCTCAGCCCGGTCGCGGTAGACGGCCTTCTGCGTTACGTCGTGCATGGCCAGCAGCCACATTGCGATGAAGTTCTGCTTGTTGTCCGGCAGAGAGAAGCCATCGGTCTTTCTCTGATCGTATCCCTCGGTCCACTTGTTTGTTTTCTCATCCAGGCCAAATGGCGGAACGACCCACAGCCCGCCTTCCTTGACCTCCCGCCAGGCGCAGCGGGAGTCCCATTTCTCGAAGATCTGCTCTGACAACTTGATGTATTCCTGGGCCTTGCTCCCGTATTTTTCTTTCAGCGCTGGCGTCTTGAGAATTTCGCCGGCCATCAGCACCATCGGGCGCAGCAGCATCGCCTCGCCCAGCTCGTTGTCCGTGCAGAAGTCTTTCACGGCGCTGGTGCTGGCGCCTGCGGCCTTGGGCCAGCCGATGTACCCGTCAGGCTCCTTCACGCCGCGTTTGACGACCGCGTCGGACCAGTCGATCAGCAGATCGATCCACTTTGTCTGGCCCGTGGCCATGTAGCCGTAATAAAATCCGTTCAGGTGCGGGCTGACGAGCCAGCCGAGCTCCTCGCCCATCTCCTTGTCGCAGTAGCGGTCCTTGAGTTCGGCGGTGATGTATTTTTCCCAGCGGGCCAGCCAGTCTTTGGCCGTGGCTTCGTCCATCTTCTCTGGCGCCGGATACGCCGCCGCCGGGTTGGTCTGGGCCTGGCCATAGACCATTGAAGACCCGGCCAGAAAAAACAACGAGAACAGCATCCCAGGAAACACCATCGCTAAGAATGCGCGGACGATCCTGCAATTCGATCCCTGTGCCATAATTGCCTTCTCCTTCCTCGTATCATACTCCGGGCCATGACATATCGCCAAATTTATTACAGCCACTTTGCGAGTTCATCCAGGCCCCGGCCGCTTCGTGAACAGCCGGCGGACGGGTGCACAAGTCCACGATGTGCTGAACGCGGGCACCAAGTGCCGCTTCGCGCGGGACGTCGGGCTAAAACCAAAGGTGCTTCCGCCAGGGTTTGAGCCGGTGGTGTTTCATGGCCACCAAATGGGCCCTCAAGGGATCGAACCTTGGACCAAGGGATTATGAGTCCCCTGCTCTGACCGCTGAGCTAAGGGCCCGCGACTGCAACTTCAACCTGATAGTATAAGTTTTCCGGGGCGGCCGCAATAGTGTGCATCGCCCCGGGATAAACTGTTTTTCTGTTCGTGCATGTCAGAACGTGCATGAAAATCCGCAATGAGCCGTCCGCATCGTCCAACATGCTTGATTAATTCACGCCAAGGCAATACCATTCGTCGGACAATTTTGAGGCCAGAAATATGCCGGGACAGGACAAGCCGTTTGGGATAGCGATAGTCGGCTGCGGCACGGTCGGCGGGTCGGCCGCGACGCTGCTGGTTCGCGACAGCCGGCTGCTGATGGAGCGGACCGGGCTGAAACTGGAGCTTCGGCATATCGTGGACGTGGACTTCGCCAACGCCAGGCGGCTCGGCCTGCCGGAAAATATTTTCCGCAGAAAGCTGGACGAGGCCCTCCGGGACGAACAGACCGGCGTGGTGGTCGAGCTGATAGGCGGTCTCGGGGCGGCCATGGAGACCATCGAGCGGGCGATTCAAGCCGGCAAGTGCGTGGTAACGGCCAACAAGGCCCTTCTGGCTCAACACGGTGCGGAACTGTTCGCCCAGGCCCGCAAACGCG
The DNA here is from genome assembly GCA_016235825.1 of Planctomycetota bacterium. Lineage (GTDB taxonomy): Bacteria > Planctomycetota > Phycisphaerae > SM23-33 > SM23-33 > JACRIL01. The sequence goes on along the minus strand of JACRIL010000266.1, from coordinate 24,635 downwards.
AGGTGAGCGTGGGATTCGAGGCCAGTTGCGCCGGCGGGATACCGATAATCCGCGCCCTGACCGACGGCCTGATCGCCAATCGGATCGACGCCATATACGGGATCGTGAACGGCACGTGCAATTTCATCCTGACGGAGATGACGCAGCACGGCAAGACCTACGCCGACGCCCTCGCCGAGGCCCAGAAGGCCGGCTTCGCCGAGGCCGACCCGACGCTGGACGTTTCCGGCGGCGACTCGGCCCACAAGCTGGCGATACTGGCCGGGCTGGCGTTCGCCGGGCGAATCGACCTTGACTCGATCCACGTCGAGGGGATCGACAGATTGCAGTCATGCGACATCACATTCGGGCAGGAGCTCGGCTACATAATCAAATTGCTGGCGATAGCCCAGAGGCAGTCCGACGGGCTGAGCCTTCGCGTCAGGCCGGCGTTTATCTCCAAGGAGCACCCGCTGGCGTGGGTGAGCGGGCCGTTCAACGCCGTCAGCGTTTACGGGCACGCGACCGGCCACACGATGTACTACGGCCGGGGGGCAGGCGGCATGCCAACCGCATCGGCGGTCGTGGCTGACCTGGTTTCCGTCGCACTCGGCTCGCAGCAGTCGGCTTTCAGGCACCTGAGATTGTGGCCGGACGTCGCCCCGCCCGCCACGCAGTTGCCGATCGGCATGGTCCGCAGCCGGTATTACATCCGCACAATCTGCCAGGACAAGCCCGGCACCTTCGCACAGCTCGCGACGATCCTGGCGAAACACCAGATAAGCATCAGTTCGCTGCTCCAGCACGAGCCGCGAGAGGATATCCAGAATTCGCAGCAGTGCGGGTTCAAGGGCGTGCCGGTCGTCATTACGACGTACAGGTCGGTCGAGTCGTCCGTCAGGCAGGCCCTGGCCGAGATCGACAAGCTGGATTCGATCTCGGGGCCGAGCGTCTGCATCGGCATCGTTGATGAACATGAAGAAAATTTCTGAGGATGCGCCGATGCAATCGATCCGCATGAAAATATTTGTCGGGAATTCAGGGGACGCGGTTATCAGATGAAATACGCGATAGTCATTCCGGACGGCGCGGCGGACTACCCGCAGGACCAGCTTGGCGGCAGGACGCCTCTGGCGGCGGCGTCCACCGTCTCGATGGACTGGCTGGCGTCCAATGGGCTGTTCGGCACTGCCCAGACCGTCCCGAAGGGGATGTACTGCGGGTCGGACGTGGCGATACTGTCGGTGCTCGGCTACGACCCTCGCGAATTTTACACCGGCCGGGCGCCGATCGAGGCGGCGGCCAAGGATATCAAAATCGGACCCGACGAGTGGGTCTTCCGCTGCAACCTGGTAACCATCGTCGACGGGATCATGGAGGACTACTCGGCCGGGCACATCTCCAGCGCCGAGGCCGCGACGATCATCGACGAACTCAACCGCATGCTAGGCGGGCGGAACGTGCGGTTTTATCCGGGCGTCAGCTACCGCCACCTGATGACCTTCCGCGGCGAGGTGAATCTCAAGACCAGGCCGCCCCACGACATAATGGGCCAGCCGGTCGCGCAGCACATACCGGCCGGGCAGGGGGCCGACATGATCCGCACGTTGATCGACCGCAGCCAGGCGATCCTCGAGAATCACGACGTGAACACCGTCCGCCGCGACCTGGGCGAGAACCCGGCCAACAGCATCTGGCTTTGGGGCGAGGGCAAGATGCCCGTCCTGCCTGAATTCCAGGAGCGGTTCGGGCGCAAAGGCGCGGCCATCACGGCCGTAGACCTCGTCAGGGGCCTGGCAAGGCTGTTGGGCTGGTCGCGCATCGACGTGCAGGGCGCGACCGGCTACCTTGACACCAACTACGCCGGCAAGTGCGCCGCTGCGATAGAGGCGCTGAAAACCCACGACCTTGTCTTCGTGCACGTGGAGGCCCCCGACGAGGCCGGCCACAACGGCGACGTCCGGGGCAAACTCCAGGCGATCGAGCAGATCGACCGCCACATCGTCGGGCCGCTGCTCAACCACCTCAAGGGCTGCGGCGACGACTGGCGGATGCTGGTCATGCCCGATCATTCGACCCCGTGCCAGCTTCGCACGCACACCGGCGAGCCGGTCCCGTTCGCGATGGCCGGGCGAGGCCTTCATCCAAAGCGGACATGCAAGTTCGACGAGACCTCGGCTGGCCAGTCGGAATTGCACGTGGCCAAAGGTTGCGACTTGATGGAATTCTTTTTAACGGTAAAATAGCACCCCGGCAGGCCGATATGGATAACGAGCAGGACAACCCGATGCCGGCTCAACCGCCCGGCGGCAGCACCGCCGATGCGGGGGCGTCTCCGCCATTTTCTGCCGGGGGCGGCGCGGAGCAGGCGGCTTTCGCGGATGATCAGTCTTTCCCCGCCGCGCCGCCGCCCGACGCCCAGCCGGTCAGTATTGCCAACCTGCCGGATAACCTCGACCAGACGCCGATAGAGCTCGAACCGGACACTTCGACCCATCCGGAGATGGTGTCCGACTGGGGCAGCGGCCTGGCGTACCTGGACGAAATCGAGCGGCAGCAGAACGCCTATCCGGAAATGATATCAGGCTGGGGCAGCGGCCTGGCGAATCTGGACGAAATCGAGCGGCAGCAGGCGGCCTATCCCAATATAGTCTGGCCCGTGGTGCCATGGCAGGTGGGAAAGCAGATCGGGTCGTTCAGGGCGTACGTCATGACTGTGTATTACGTCATCAAGCGGTTCGGCCGCATAGGCAACCTGATGGACGGGGCGGTGGAACCCTCCTGCGCCCGGTCATTCCGCCGTTGGACGGTCCTGCTGGCCGTGCTGCCTTACATCCTGACTCTTTTTCCGGCGATCGGCCTGTGGTACGTGCTTTGCCAGCCGGCCAACTCGGATGAATCGCCCGTCTTCATGCTCGCCCTGTGCGGTGTTTTCGTAGTCTGCAACGCGATGTTCATTTATTTCCAGTCCGCGATAGTCGGCTGGTTTTTCTGCCCGTCGGATGTGGACAGGCCGCTTCAGAATCGCTGCATCGCCGTCAGCCGTTACACGATCGCGCCGCTCGCGGTGGCCGGCCTGATGATTCTGGTCATCCCGATCATGTTGCCTTTCATGCAATTCCTACCGCCGGCCGAACTGGCCCCGCTCGCCCCGCCAGGCGTCAACCCGCTGGCCGTTCCCGAGGCGCTGGGCATGCCGAGAATCTCGCTGGAGTCGTTTCTTCAGCCGGTCCTGCAGGCTATCGGCCTGTGCCAGTGGATCATGCTGGGTCTGACGGCGATCTGGCTGATCGACGTGATCGTGGCGGCAAAGTCGCTGGCACGAAGGTCGGCCTTCGGCATAATCGCGACGGCCGTCGGCGTGCCCGTACTCTGGGCCGCCGCATGGCTGGCTGTCTGGATGCTCCCGGCTACTCTCGCCATGTGGGCCATGATCTTCGCCTCGTTGTTTTAGTTGTACGCGGAATGAATTTGCTGCAATATGCGCGTCGCCCGCGAAAAAGGAAGAATTATGAGACCGGTGAAAGGGAAGAAAGCATCGTCAGGCGGCGATTTTCGATACTCGGCTGGCCCGGCCCGCGTACCGTGGCATGCGGTCGGCGAGCCGTTTTCGCAGGCTGACGCTATGTCGATCCTGGAGTTCCTGTTGCCGCCCGGCGAATCGCCGGCGAAATACCGGCGGCGGCTCGGCTCGGTCCGCAGGGCCGTCCTTGCCCTGGCCCGTGAAAGCGGGCGGGCGACCAAGCTGACGCTCGGCAAGCAGGTCGAGCAGGCCGAGAAGGAGGCCAGGCGGTTCCTCAAGGTCAAACACGCCTGCTATCTGACGAACTGGACGGCCGGCATGGAGATCGGCTACAAGCTCTCCGGCCTGAGGCCCGGCGACGAGGTCATCATCCCGTCCATCACATTCGTCGCGACGATGGCCTACCCGCTTCTGATCGGGGCGAAGGTCGTCTTCGCCGACGTAGACCCGCGGACGCTGAACCTCGACCCGCGCTACCTGGAGCGCAAGATCACATCGCGGACCCGCGTGATCGTGCCTGTCCACGTCGGCGGCTTTCCGTGCGATATGGACCGCATCATGTCCATAGCCCGCCGGCGCGACATATACGTCATGGAAGACGCCGCGCACGGGTTCGGCGCGACCTATAAAGGCCGGCAGCTCGGGACCATAGGCCATTTCGGCGGCTACTCGTTCCACGAGGTCAAGAACATCAACTCGCTGGGCGAGGGCGGGCTGCTCGTAACCAATCTGCCGTGCGGCGAGCAGTTCAAGAAGGCCCGCTTTCTGGGCCTGGACTTCAGCCGCACGATACCCAACTGGCTCTACGACGTTTCGGCGCTGGAGGACCGCTTCGGCCGGCCGCAGGCGCCGGGCAATCACTCGGCCACCGAGATTCAGGGCCTGGCATTTCGCCTGCAATTTGCCCGGATACAAAAGATCATCGCCGCCCGCCGCAAGGCCGCGGCTTTTCTGGCAAGCGAACTGGCCGGCGAGCCGGGTTTGTTGCCGCCGCCCAAAGAAGGCCGCGGCACTCGCAGCAGTTGCCACCTCTATCTGCTCCGCGTGGACCCCAGGACCCTGCGGGCGGACATCCAGGCGCTCAAGGCCAAGCTCAGCCGGAAGGGCGTTACGCAGATTCCGCACTTCGGCCCGCTCTACAAGTTCGACATCGTCCGGAAATTCGGATACGATCCCAAGGCCATCGCAAAAACCTGCCCGAACACAGAGGAAGTCTTCAACCACGGCTTCACGCATCTGCCTCTTTATCCCCTGACCGGCCAGCAGCTCCGCTACATGGCCAAAGCGGTCAAGGAATCCGTCCGCCAACTCCGGGCAGGGAAATAAAAGGAGCATTCCAATAATTCGCAGGACCCTGGGGATCCTCGGCGTTTTGATGATATCGAACCTGCTTGCAGGATGTGCAGCCGGCAACGTGGATAATTCAGCCGAAATTTTAACGTTGGGACGCGACGCCTGCGGCAAGTTTGAGAGAAGTTCCATTACGCTGGAGCGGAATGATGGAACCTGGCGATTTGCCGAAGTAAAAACCGAATATGCAAGTAATAATCTTACAGATGACGACCTGGAACGTATTTCAAAATTGGGCGTTGTCGAAAGTTTGGTGTTGCGAGGCGACAACGTCAAATTTACACCCATTGGTCTTGCAAAATTGGGTAGATTAAAGAATCTGCGAAGTCTTGGTTTTTCTCTGAGAAGTTCCTGGAAGTGTACGGATGACGACATCAAAGTATTGGCTCGTTTGATGGAACTGGAAAATTTGGACTTGGGATATCTTGAGCTTTCAGCCGACCTTTCCGGCCTTAAGGCTTTACCGAACCTGAAAAAGTTGAAGATCAGCTTATCGCAAGATGGCAGCGATTCAATCAAGGGGTTATCCGAGTTGGCGAAGGTTGAGGAGTTGGATTTGAGTTATCCCCGCGATAATAGTGAAGACTTGATTAAAGAAGTCGCGAGCCTGAAACATCTGCGAGTGCTGAAAATTTCAAGATTAGATGAAAAGTTTCTTGCGGCCTTAAAAGAACTCCCGCATCTGAAAGAATTGACGGTCTATAAGATTGAGTCGAAAGAAGGGGTGACGGACCTTTCCGTGTTGACAAATTTGCACTCCTTCAAGTTTGAACATTTTTGGAAATCGAAGGAAAACAAGATTCGCCTGCCGATCAATATTCGTAATTTGAATATCGATGGCAAAGTAATGGATAAGATTGACCGGGCGGCATTACCAATGGGTTTAGAGCATATCGAGATGAGGGCGCCATGGAATGAGGAGCCATATCCTGAGTTACGCAAATTCTTTGAGGCGCTGCCGAACCTGCACAGTTTAAAAATCGATTTGGCAAGAGATCGCGAACTTGAAGAAATCGCCGGGTTGAAATCTCTCCGCGAACTCGATGTAACGGACGCCTGCATGATTAAAGACGGTGGGCTCCGACACCTGGCCGGTCTGAAAGAATTGGAGTCTTTTAAGGCTGGACGCCTCGGTTTTCTGGCAACTTCCGCTGGGATGGCATTCCTTCTGGATAATTTGCCGAACCTGCGATGTCTTGAAATGTCGCAAAAGTTGGACTCCTCCGCGTGGATGGCGAAACTTGCCGAACTAAAGCAGTTGCGAGTTCTGACATTTGTCAATTACCGGAAAACCCCCACAGACGATTTGGATAAGGCAGCAGAATATTTAAAAATGCTGGGCGACAGGCTGGAGGAACTCTCATTTCGCGGACAAGTTACGGATGAAATGCTCGACGCTATGATCCAACTCAAAAAGTTGCAGCGATTGGCCCTGTTTAGCGCGAACTTCACGGATGAGAACCTGATGAAACTGGCGGACCTGAAAGAACTCCGGTCGCTCGAACTGTCTTGCACTGGGAGTTTCACAGACAAAGAATTATCAGAGTTGATGAAGGCATTGCCCAGATTGCAGGAAGTTAAACTCACATACTGGAAACCTACAAATTGAATGGGCGGGATTGTAGGATTTGAAATAAACAGGTAATTTCACAATGAAAGAAAGAGATTATTTCGCCCCTACAGGGCTTGAACGTTTAGGTGCGTCCGGTTTCCTGGGGCGTTGCCCCAGGCTTTCATATTGCGCCCCCTTGGGGCTGCATGATTTCGCTGACTTTGGAAAAATGGCGACTCAAAGTATGATGGCCTGACCGGATGAGAAGGCAAACAGATGTTTCGCACTGAAAGGGCAAAATATGACAGCCCGGGGCAACGCTCTCACTGCGAAACTGACGATGCCACCGGCCACCCGACACCCGACTTCGCCCCTTCTTCGCCAACTCGTCCTGCGAAGCCTTGGCGAAGCGGGATGCTTCAAAGGGCTACGTCGGGCAAGCCCGTTTTTACCTCACGGCGCAAAATCCGGCCATGAAACGCCGCCAGTATAATCCGGAGACATGGTGGCGCGTTTTCATATTTTCACCGGCCATCGGATTTCCGTAAAAAAACAGATGCCCGCAAACAGATTTGAGTATGTAAACCATCGTTTTATAAGGTGTTACAAACTTTAGGCGGTTCATTCCCGTCGGGCGACAAAAAATGGGGTAAAATTTCTTTAAAAAACGCGGAACTTTTTTGGGGTAAAAGGGTCTAATAAAGTGAAGCCCGAGGCGTATCAAAGGAAGATATGCCGCTAAAGTTTTGGCGATAAACTGGAGCCTTAAAATGAAACATGTTCTGGCTTTTGCGATTGCGGCGGTTCTGATCGTCGGCGGATGCGACAACGAGAAGAAGCATGCCTCGACGGGCAGCGGCGACGGGATAGACCAGGTGAAGCTGATGGAGAACAAGGCCGCGGCGGAAAAGGTCTATTCCATCAATGATTTCAAGCTTCGGGCCGATCTGTCGGCCAAAAGGCTCCTGAAGGAGGTCGGCCCGCCGAATCAGTACGTCGAAGACGGAATGGTTTGGATGGTCTACAATCTCCAGGACGGCCAGAAACTGTGGGTGTTGTTCTCGCAGCCGGGCTTTGAAAAACTGAAGAACGCATATCTCCGCCAGTTGCAGAACGGCCAGGAAATCGAAAAGACGATCTTCAACGCCGCGGCCCGCCAGACCGGGCTGAGCGATCCGGCGCTGGCCAGGTCATAAGGCCGCCGGCCGATCTTGCCGATAAATCGTTTCTGAACCGGTTACCGGAGCGGGGGATTCCGGTAGCCGGATTTTTTATGCGCTGATCCGCTGCCCTGGAATTACCAGAGTTTGCCGATTACGGGCAGCCCGCCGGTCAGAGGCAGGGCGTAGGCGCGAAAAGCATCCTTTATCCCGTTGCCTCGCTCGTTGATGAATTCCCGCGGCAGCGGCTTGGTGATCCTGGCCACGTCCTTGAGTTCCGCCCGAAAGCACGTGATGCCGTAAGTCCTGCCCGGGTTCCTCCTGAAGGCCACCGAACCGCTCGTGTGCCCTTCCATCGCATATTTGACGGCGGTCCTGCCGGCCAGGTGTGCCTCCTTCTGATCGACGGCCGAGGCGTATCCGGCGAAGCTCCGCTGCAAATAGCCGAAGGTGTCGGACCTGACCCGCAGCTTTTTGCCGCCTAGCCTGGCCGAGACCTTTTCCTTGACCAGCAGCGAGAAGAACTCGCCCAGCGCGCCGGTGCCGGAAAGCTGGACGTTGCCGTGGCTGTCGCGTTCGACGCTCTTTGCGATCCGCTCGGCCCATGCCGCGCCGTGCTCGTCCTCGACGCCCTCTGACATGGCGATGAGGCATCGGCCGTATTTGCCGTAGACCTCGGCCACATCGTCGATGAACATGGTCTCGGTGAGCTTGGCCTCCGGCACGTAGATTAGGTGCGGGCCGTCGGATTCATCCTGCCGGGCCATCATGCTCGCGGCGGTCAGCCAACCGGCGTGCCTGCCCATGACGATGTCGATCTTTATGCCCGGCAGCGAGGCGCAGTCGCGGTCGTCGCCCATGACGGCCGAGGCGACGAACTTAGCCGCCGACCCGAACCCGGGGCAATGGTCCGTAACCCGCAGGTCGTTGTCGATGGTCTTGGGAATATGGAAAACCCGCAGTTCGTAGTTGGCGTTTAGGGCCAGCTCGTTGATGATGTGCGCCGTGTCGGCCGAATCGTTGCCGCCGATGTAGAAAAAGTATCGCACGTCGTTCCTGGAGAACACGTCGAAGATTTTCTTGCAGTATTCGGTGTCTGGCTTGTCGCGCGTCGAGCCCAGGGCGGCGGCGGGCGTGGCGGCCACCTTTTTTATCATGGCCGGGCTGATTTTTTTGAGGTCGATGAACTTTTCATCGACTATGCCCCGCACGCCGAAACGGGAGCCCAGCAGCTTTTTGACGCCGGGAAACTTTTTGACGGCCTCGATAACGCCTGCCAGAGACTGGTTGATTACCGCGGTAGGCCCGCCCGACTGGCCGACGACCGCGTTGCCCTTGATTGTCTTGCTCATTTTGCTCTCCTGTTGAGACGGCCCGAACTTTCCTTCAGGTCCGCAGCAGTTCGCGCTCGATGTACGTGGTGTCCCAGTTGCCGCTGATGAACCGCTCGTGCGAGAGGATGTCCTTGCACAGCGGGATGGTCGTTTTCGTCGGGAGGATCACGAACTCATCCAGCGCGCGTCGCGCGGTGGCGATGGCCTCGGTCCGGCCGGCGCGGTGAACGATCAGCTTGCCGACCAGGCTGTCGTAGGTCGGGGGGATTTCATAGCCCTGATAGGCGTGCGAGTCCCATCGTACGCCCGGGCCGCCGGGGGCGACAAACGCGTCTATCCGCCCGGGGCTTGGGCGGAAGTTGGCGGCTGGGTCCTCGGCGTTTATGCGGCACTCGATGGAATGGCCGCGAGGAACAATGGCGTCCTGAGTCATCGTAAGTTTCTCGCCGCCGGCGATGCGGAGCTGCCATTTTATCAGGTCTTCGCCGGTGGTCATCTCGGTAACCGGATGCTCGACCTGGATGCGGGTGTTGACCTCGAGGAAGTAGAAATTGTTGTTCTGGTCGAGCATGAACTCGACCGTGCCGGCGCTGTAGTATCCGACCTCTTTGGCCAGCCTGACGGCGGCCTGGCAGATGTCCTGGCGGACCTTGGGGTCCAGGCCGTGGGCGGGCGACTCCTCGATGAGCTTCTGCCTGCGGCGCTGGACGGAACATTCCCGCTCGAAAAGATGGACGACGTTGCCGTGCATGTCGCCGAGCATCTGGACCTCGATGTGGCGGAAGTTCTCGATGCATTTTTCCATGTACAGCCGGCCGTCCTTGAAGGCTATTTCGGCCTCGGTCTGGGCCTGCTTGAAGCTGCTTCGAAGCGTGGCCTCGTTGTGCGCGAAGCGTATTCCGCGTCCGCCCCCGCCCGCGGCGGCCTTGAGGGCCACCGGATAGCCGATCTGCGAGGCGGCATGGACGGCCTGATCGACGGTATCGACCGGCCCGTTGCTGTCGGGCGCCATCGGGACGTCGGCCTTGCGGGCCATGGTCTTGGCCTTGATCTTGTCGCCAAGGGTCCGCATCGCCTCGATGCCGGGGCCTATGAACTCGATCTTGCAGTCGCGGCAGACCTCGGCGAAGTGGGCGTTCTCGGCCAGGAAGCCGTAGCCCGGATGAATCGCCTGGACGTCGGCGATCTCGGCGGCGGCGATGATGCGCGGGATGTTCAGATAGCTTTCGCCCGATGGCGCGGGGCCTATGCATATCCGGTCGTCGGCCAGGTGAAGGTAGCCGGCGTTGCGGTCGGCCTCGGAAAAAATCGCCACCGTCTCGATCCCCAGTTCCTTGCAGGCCCGGATGATCCGCAGGGCGATCTCGCCTCGATTGGCAACCAGCACGCGTGAGAACATTTCGTGGATATCCCCGTGCCGTCAGGAAGGTTTGACGCGGAAAAGGACCTGCCCGTACTCGACGGGCTGGGCGTTCTTGACGCAGGTCTCGACGATCGTGCCGGAACACTCGGCCTTGATCTCGTTCATGACTTTCATCGCCTCGATGATGCACACTACCGAGTCGGGCGAGACGGCCGTGCCGGCCTTGACGTAAGGATCGCTGTCGGGGCTGGGGGTCGAGTAGAAAGTGCCGACCATCGGGCTTTTGATCTCGGCGAGATTTTCCCCGGCCGGACCGGGCGATTTGGCGGAAGCAGGGGCGGCGGAAGAGGCTGATGCCGGCGTCGGGCGGGCCCAATGCGATCCGTGAATCACCGCCGGAACGCCGCGCTTTACGCTTATCCGCAGGCTGCCGTCGGAGATGTCCACCTCGCTGAGATCGTTGGTCTTCATCATGTCCACCAACTGCTTGACGCTGTCCAGCCGCGTCTGCGGTCCGATATTGCCGGCGGACCGGCATTCGTCGGCGTTTTTCGCGTTCTTTTTATGACTCTTTTTGCTCATTTCGGGCTCCTTTATCGCAACGTCATGTCCTTTATCGACCTTGACATGGCGGACAAAACCTTAGGTCCTCGCGGCGTAACGAGCACGACGTCTTCTATTCTCACGCCGCCCACGTCGGGCAGATAGATGCCCGGCTCGGCCGTTACGACCATCCCGGCCCGCAGCCTGTCCTTTGAAAGCCACGACAGGCTCGGCCATTCGTGGACGTTCCTGCCCAGTCCGTGTCCCAGGCTGTGGAGAAACTTATCTCCGTAGCCCGCGTCTTCTACGACCTTTTTTGCCGCCAGGTGCGCCGACTTGCACGACTTGCCCGGCCAAAGGGCCGCGATTCCCGCCCGTTGGGCCTTTAATACAACGTCATAAATCCGGAACAGTTGGGGTGAAATCTTACCCGTAAACACAACCCTGGTCAAGTCGCCGGCGTATCCGCCCACCATAGCGCCCCAGTCTATCAGGACGGCGTCTCCGGGGCGGATTTTCGTGTCTCCGGGGCGGTAGTGCGGCATTGAACCGTGCGGCCCGGCGGCCACGATGGTCTCGAACGCCGGCTTCTCGGCCCCGCCCTGGCGCATCAGATATTCCAGTTCTGCCGCCACGTCCCGCTCGGCCCTGCCCACGAACGCCCGCCTGCCTTTGGCGATCAGGGTTCCTAACGCATGCTCGCCTATCGCTATCGCCCGGCGGATGGCGGCGACCTCATGGCGGTCCTTGAGGCCTCGCAGGCGGGTCAGCAGGCCGTTGAGCGGCACGAGCGGCCGCCTCAAAACTTTGGACAACGCTTTATTCTGGTTGACCGTGAGGTGGTCGGCCTGGGCGGCGATGGTCTTCAGGGATGCCTGGCGGCTGACTTCTTTGACGCCCTCGGCCATCGGCCCTTTGCGGGTGAAAACTTCCAGTCCAGGGCACTCGCGTTGGGCCTGTTCGGTGAATCTGCTGTCGGTCAGCAGCCAGCCCTTGCCGCCGGCTATCAGCAGAAAGCTGTCCTCGCCCGTGAATCCCGTCAGATATGCGACATCCTCCGGCCGGGAGATAAGAACCGCGCCAAGCTTTTTGCCCGAATCGGATCGGGCCTTGCCAAATACCGTCCGCCGGCGATTTGTGAAAATACCGCTGTCTTTCCTGGTTTGCATCGCGGCAATCATACCCGCCGATTTGGCGATCGGCCAGACATTCTTGCCCGGGGAAGCAAGTCTTGGCCGAGCATGCAGTGGTGCATTCCGCCCAAGGCCAGCGCCGAGTTCGTCTGGAAGATGGAAGACGTGCTGGAAGTGTGCAAGCGGCTGATGGATCGGTTTGAGTTCCGCTAGCCGGATAAAGTCGTCAGCAGGGATGCGGCCAGAACGACGGCTGATATCATTTTCAATTGTGCCATAAACCTGTTCTTTTTCCGGTTTCCCGGACCGTTATGACAGCCTTGTGCAGTTTCTTGAAACCAGTCTTCGCTGACACGTAGTTGTATGGAATGATTCAGAAAATCAGGGCGAGCCGGCGACGTAAAACTGCGCTCCGGCCATGAAGTTGCCCATCAGCCCTTCGATACTCCGCCAAAGTTCGCCATCGAACGGAAAAAACGTGATATAAGCGGAGCAGTGGGGGCTCATTCCCGCCTGGCGGACAAGCCGCCGGGCCTGGCTCATGCCGATAAGTTTGCAGCCGCGGTCGAAGGCGCACCGGCAGACGGCAAGGCGAGTCAGCGGATTGATCGGGTTATGCTCGACGATTACTACAAGCCCCGACGGGCGGGTAACTCTTCTCATTTCTCGCAGCAGGTTCACTCTGCCGGCCGGCGGAACGTGATGAAGCACGCACGTCGCAAAAACAAGATCGAACGTTTGCCTGTCGAAGGGGATTTGTGAGCTGTCATAAAGCTCAAACCGGCCTGCCGGGACCTGGCGTCGGGCCTGATCGATGAGGTTCGGCGAGATGTCGATGCCGGTCAGTTCCCCGATGTGCGGGATTATGTAACTGTCCAGATTACCCGTTCCGCAACCGACGTCCAGAACCTTAATGCGCGAAATATCGCCGAATTTATTGCGGGCGATTTTCAGTATTTCCTGAGCCTTCGTGCGGATGAAAAAATCGTGCGGGGTGCGGAGGAAACCGATTGATCGCCGCATGTCCCGCGCGTAATCGCCGGAATATTGGCTGAAGTCGGTCATTTATGGGGTCTGTTTTTGCGGCTCATTCCCAAAATGCCGTTGGGAATTTTTAAATGACTTGCCTGACCAGTCCATCTAGTCAGCCCGTCAGGGCGGTTGATAGTAGCTCCGATCCGGAGCGCAGCGCAGGACTGGGTAACCGGCATCGCACAATTCGAGCCCCTTGTGGGCGATTGAATGACAGATGTTTTTCCCGGCGGACTATTTTCATCCCAACCTATCGAGATTTCAGAGCAAGCTGTCTTTTTTCCGCAACAGATAAAAGGCTCGCCCCAGAGAATCGGCCGGGGTTGGTTGTAATTTTGGCGTGTCTGCCTGTGGCGGGATCGGACATTTGAAACTTCATTGAAGGGCCGGATTTTCCCCGGGTTTCGCTTCGTCCGCCTGGCGGCGGACTGCGCTTCACCCGGGGCTACTGTCTGGCGGCCCTGCGGGCCTCTAATTTGGCGGCGATGAATCCGCAAGGCGTCCTTGACCATCTGAAAACACATGCGACGAAACAAAACCAGCTCTGGCCGTTGAAACCTGAACGGCCTGACTGAAACTCCCATAACCAATCCATAGCGAGTTCCTGCCGATGGACGCAAGGCGTTAACAATGTTGTTACTTCGCATGGCTATCATCTGATTCACTATGTTTTGGGGATGAGGACCGATTTTGCGGATCGGTCCCGTTTGCCGGTTTGACCTGCTCGATGATGAATAGCGGCCTGCCCTGCGACTGTTCGTACATCCGGCCGATGTATTCGCCGTAAACGCCCAGCACGAAAAGCTGCACGCTGCTGAGCAGGACCACCACGCCGATGATGCTGGCCCAGCCGGTGGTCGTCCAGCCGAGGAAATGGCTGACGACGGCCCAGATCAGTATGCCGACGCCGATCAGGGCGGTCATGCACCCCAGAAACGTCGCCAGGCGCAGCGGCTTGGTCGAGAAGGCGGTTATGCCGCTGATCGCCAGGGTCATCATTTTGCTGAACGGGTATTTCGTAACGCCGGCGAACCGCTGGTCGCGGTCGTACAGGAAGGCCTTCTGATTGAATCCGACCCAACTGACCATGCCGCGGACGAACCTGTGTTTTTCGGGCATCTGGCGCAGCACATCGACGACGCGGCGGGACATCAGCCGGAAATCGCCGGTGTTCTGCGGGATGCGGGTCTCGCTCATGCGGCTCAACAGGCGGTAGAAAAGCGAGGCCGACCAAAGCTTGAAGCGCGACTCGCCGGGCCTGCTTCGCCGCTGGCCGTAGACCACGTCGGCGCCCTCGTTGAGGAGTTTCATCATCTCGGGCAGGGTTTCGGGCGGATCCTGGAGATCGGCGTCGATGACGAAAATCTTTTCGCCGCGGGCGATCTCAAGGCCGGCAGATAGCGCGAGCTGGTGGCCGTGATTGCGGGAAAGCTTCACGAGCGTGAGGTGCCCGTCGGCTGCGGCCAGTTCGTTCATCTTCTGCCATGTGCCATCCTTCGAGCCGTCGTCGATCAGGATGATCTCGTAGCTGATGCCGAGTCCCTGGCAGACTGCCGACGTGCGGCGGTGCATCTCGGCCAGCACCTCCTGCTCGTTGTAGCAGGGGACGACGACCGACAGCTCGATGCCGCCGGCCTTTTCAGCCGATCCCGCCTGTCCGCCCGGTGATTCCATCGCCGGGACCCTAAACTACCTGGACTTTCCTGCCGACCCGCCTCTTGCGGTTAATGAGCTTTCTGCCCCTCGCCGTGCGCATGCGGGCGCGAAAGCCTATCTTGCGAACCTGCTTCTTTTTTGATACCTTATGGGGATAATGCATTTTTCACCTCTTCGTCGGCATTCTCGGTTAATTTCCACGTTGGAAGTTTGAGAATGTAATTTGACCGGGGTGTAATGGCAAGGACAAATCGCGGCCCGCGGGCCCAAGACAATATATGTTCTGGAGGCACAAATCATATGAGGTGCTTCCCGCCCTGAGCATCCACAAGCGCGAACTGCGCAAAAGCCTGCGTATAGTAACGATCGCGTGGATGTTCGGCGTGGTCTGGCTGACGTGCTGCGCCAGCGGCGACCAGATACGGGCTTTCTGCAAGGCGGTGGGATTTTCGGACTGGCATTTCGGCGTGCTGGGGGCCTTGCCGTTCCTGGCGACGTTCGGCCAGTTGTTCGCCTCGCTGATCATCGAGAACACCGGCCTGCGGAAATACCAGTTTTTGTATTTCGCGACGGCCCACAGGCTGCTCTGGATCGTGGTGGCGGTCGTGCCGTTCACGGTGTCCGTGCCGTCCGAGACGGCGGTCGTCCTTGTGCTGGTTGCCATAGGGATGAGTTATCTTACGTCCGCGTTCGCCGAGCCGGCTTGGATAACATGGATGGCCGACATGATCCCGCGCCGGATACGCGGGCGGTATTTTGCGATCCGGGCCCGCTGGGCGCAGGCGGTGCAAATCGTGGTCGTTCTGGTCGTGGGCGTTTTGACGGAATGGGCGGTCAGCCGCGGCGACCACGCGGTGCTGTCCACGGTCGGAACAATATTCATCGTGGCGGCCCTGTTCGGGGCGTTCGACGTCCAGCTTTTCCGGCGGATTCGCGAGGTCAAGCCGTCCACGAAACACAAGGTCAGGCCGCCCGTCCTGAGCATCGACGTGCCTCGTCCGGCGGCCGGGGCAAATCCGCTGTCGATGATCGTGTATTGGATTCGCTGTTTCGGGGCGGGGCTTTATCAACTGCTTCTGGACCCGCTCAAAGACAAACTTTTCAGGCATTATGTGGGGTTCGGCGCTACGATAACGTTTTCTGCCGTGGTGGCAGGATGGTTCTTCTGGCGGCAGTCCAGCGAGGTCTTGGGATTCGGTTCGCTTGGCGCGCAGGTGCTTTTCCTGGTGGTCGGTCCCTTGGCCGGGATGTTGGCCAGCGGGCTGTGGGGCAGGCTCGTGGACCGCTGGGGCCGCAGGCCGGTGCTGATGATCGCCACTCTCTGCGCGACGTCTTGCCTGCTGCCGTGGTTTTTCGCGGCTCGCGGCACGCCGGCGCCGCAGTTCATCGTTGACTCGGTAAACTGGATGTCTTCGGCGGTCGGCTCGGCGCTGGGGCATCCGGAATGGCAACTGGCGGGGCAAGGCAAGCCGGTCGGGGCGTATCTGCTGGCCATGCTGGCCTGCTGCCTGGGCGGGGCCGGCTGGGTGGGAGTTGGTCTGGCCCAGACGGGACTCATGCTGGGGATATCCGACAGCAAAGGCAGAAGCAGGTTTGTCGCGGCAGCGGCCGTTCTTATCAATCTGGGCGGCATTGCCGGCGGGCTGGTCGGCGGCAAGTTGGCGCAGAGCTTTGAATTTTTGCGGGACGCGCCTTTCGGGCCTTTCGATTGGAATAATTATCATGTAACGATGGTGGCGGCTGTCGTCGCCCGATTTATGGCGGTTTTCTGGCTTGTAAACATGCCCGATCCGGGTTCAATTCAGATCGGGCTGATGATGAAGCGCATGGCCGCCAGCGTGTTCAACAACGTCAGCCAGGTGCTGGCGTATCCGGTGCAACTGCTCAACAGGGACAGAGAGAATGACAAGGAAGACGACGAGGATAAATCTGGAGACTGAGCCATGACCGACGAGATAGAAGCGAAGATTCGCGTGAGGGATTTTACGGCGCTGCGCCGGCGGATCGCGGCCCTTGGGGGCAGGCTTCTGGGTTCGGCGGTCGAGACGGACCGCTTTTTCGACACGCCGGGGCGGCGGCTGATGAAAATGGACTGCGGCCTGCGGCTGCGGACGATAAGCCGCCCGTCAGGATCGCGGAAAAAAGAGGCCGGCGCACTGCTGACATACAAAGGGCCTCGCAAGGCCGACGCGAGGGCGAAGGTCCGCCGCGAGATTCAGACGCGGCTGGCCGACCCGCGGGCCATCGCGGACATTCTCGGAATGCTGGGCTTGAGGCCGTCGGCCGTCGTCAGGAAACACAGGACCACGTACAGGCTTGGCAGGTGCCTTGTTGAATTGGATCGTTTGCCGGGCCTTGGCAGATTTGTGGAGATAGAAGGCCCCAGCCGGGCCGCGGTAACCGAGGTCCGGAAAAAACTTGGCCTGGCCGGGCCGCTCGTGATGGAGTCGTACGTCAGGATGGCAAATCGCCTGAAATTGCGGATCGCAAAACGGGCGTAGAACCTGTTTCGGATTTTTCCAGCGAGCCTTTTCCGGGCCGGAAACTTCAGTCTTTCGCAGACGTCGCAGACTCTTACACATATTCTTGAAGTTGCCAACAGGATTCAACATGCTACAATACGCGGTTGCAACAGCCTCACCTGCCCTTGAGGAAAGCGTTGCCGATGGCGGAAGGACCTGACAAGAGTTATTGCCTGATCGGCGCCCAGTCGATACTGAAGCGTCTGGCCGCCTTTTTGCGCCCTATCGGAGGCGTGCGCAAAGGGCGCGATGTCAAATTCGTCCATCGGATGCGGGTTGCGTCGCGCAGATTGCGGAACGCCCTTGCGATGTTCGAGACCTGTCTGCCCCGCAAGAAGCGCAGGGCCTGGCTGCGCAGAATCAGGGATGTTACCCGGGCGCTGGGGGCGGTGCGGGATATCGACGTGCAGGTTCAGTCGGTCGGGGATTTTCTGGCAAAGACGCCCGAAAGGTCCGCCCATGCCGGCCTGGAAAGGCTTATGCTGCGGCTCAGGCAGCAGCGGGCGAATCTGCAAGCCGGCGTGCTTAAGGCACTGGGACGGCTGGACGAGTCGGCCGCGGTCGGGCAGCTTGAACAATTCTGCCGGCAGGCCAGGTCCGATTCAAAAAAGGCCGGCGTCAGGGCCGATTCTACGCAAGTCCGCCAGGAGACCCAGAGGGTGATAGCGGCCCGACTGGCAGGCCTGCTGGAGTTCCAGCGATGCGTCAGCCGGCCGGAACGGGCCGAAGAATTGCACCGCATGAGGATAGCGGCCAGGCATCTGCGATACACGCTGGAGATTTTTTCCAAACTTTACGGCGGGAAGTTGCATGACGCCATAAAGGCGGCAAGACAGATACAGGCTGGTTTGGGCGGCATACATGACTGCGACGTCTGGATTGCCTTTCTGCCCGTTTTTCTGGAGCAGGAACAGGCGCGGACCAGGGAATATTTCGGCCACGCCGGGGCCATGCGGAAGCTTGTCGAGGGAATTAATCTGTTCCGCCGGCACAAAAAGCGGCGAAGGCGGAAACTGTATGAAAAATTCGTCGCGCACTGGAACGGCATGGCCCGGCGGGACGTCTGGGGCAGACTGCTGGAGACGCTCAGGCCGCAACAGGAGGCCGTCCAATGATAGTCGCGCTGACCGGCGACATACACGCCAACCTCCCGGCCCTGCTGGCCGTCCTGGACGACGCGAAGCGGCGGGGGGCCGAAATGACCCTCAATTCCGGCGACTCGGTGGGGTACGGGGCGTTTCCCCAAGAGGTCGTCAGCCTGCTGCGAGAGCGGAAAATTGCCGGAGTCGTCGGCAACTACGACGCCAGGACCATGGCGATTAAAACCCTTTCTGCCCGCAGGAAGCCGCGGAACCACCTGAAGATACTGGCCTTCAATTGGGCTTACGATCGGCTCTCGGAGGCCGGGCGGGAATATCTCAAGTCGCTGCCGAAGGAAATCCGCCTGACGCTGGAAGGAAAGCGTCTGCTGCTGACGCACGGCAGCGTCGAATCGATCAAGGAATACATCGACGCCGACACCGCGCAGGAGAGGCTCGACGAACTGGCCAGGCTGTCGGATGCGGATATAGTCGTCAGCGGACATTCGCACCTGCCTTTTATCGGCCGGTCGGGCAAGTGCATCTTCATAAACACAGGCAGCGTCGGCCGGCCCGACGACGGCGACCCGCGGGCCTGCTATGCATTGTTGACCCTCGGCGGCCCGGCGGTGAAGGTCCGCCATTATCGGGTGAAATACGACATTCAGCAGGCATCCGACGCGATACTCCAGGCCGGCCTGCCAGAGCAGTTCGCGGCCATGGCCGAGCTCGGCAGGGACCTTGACTACGTCCTTCAGGATCAGATAAGCCGGCTGACAGTTCCGGACGATCCTGCCTCGCCCGCCGATTCAGGCATCTATCCGGTCCCGGACGGTCAGGCCGCACCGAAAGAGCAAACCGGGCCGGCGGGACAAGTGTCCTCGCCGGGACAGACGGGATCGTCAGGACAGGCCGGTCCGGCAGAGCCGGCGCAGCAGGGGCCGTGGAACCATCTGGAAGTCAAGGCCTCGGCGATGAAACTGGCCCTGATCGTCCGGTTCGAGCAGGAACACGCGACGCAGGTTACCAGGCTGGCCTTGTCGCTCTTCGACCAGCTTCGGACCCTGCACGAACTGTCGGACGGTGAAAGGGATTTGCTGGAGCTTGCCGCAATCCTGCACGACATCGGCTGGGTCAAGGGGCAGAAAGGGCATCACAAGACCTCGCTCGAAATAATAATGGACAGCCCGATCCTGAAAATGGACAGGCGGACGCGGCTGATAGTCGGCAATATCGCCCGCTATCATCGCAAGGCTCTTCCGGCGGACGACCATGAATTATATGTCGAGATGAACGACGCCGACCGCGGGTTGGTCTGCAAACTCGCCGCGATGTTGCGGCTGGCCGACGGGCTGGACAGAACCCATTCCGACGCCGTCGCGGGCGTCTCGTGCAAGGTGGAAAGACGCCGCGTAACCGTCGTCTGCAAGGCCAAGGCATCGGCCGAACCGGAAAAACAGACCGCCCTCGATAAGTCCGACCTTTTCGAGGAGGTTTTCGGCAAACGGGTGGACGTGAAACTCGGAGGCTGAAAAACATCGCGGATGTGTTGTTTATCAGGTTCGGCTTTCCTAGAATGGCGCTTGAGGATATAATCTGGAATAACCATGGCCAGGACCACAATCAAAAAGCCGTCGAGGGCGAGAAGCAAGCAGCACGAACAGACCGACCTGCAGGGTCCGCCCGATCAGAGATTCGTCAGCCGCGACCTGAGCTGGCTGGAATTCAACAGGCGGGTGCTGCACGAGGCTGTCGATACCCGCACGCCGCTGCTGGAGCGGGTTTTCTTCCTGTCGATCTTCACATCCAACCTCGACGAGTTCTTCATGAAACGGGTCGGCATGCTCAAAAGGCTTGTCGAGGACGGCGTAGTAACGCCCAGGGCTGACGGGATGACCGCTGCCCAGCAGCTCTCCGAGATACGCAAAGCCCTGCTTCCGATGCTCCAGTTGCAGGCTGGGACGTTCAAGGACGTTATCAGGCCGGACCTCGCGCAGAACGGCATAAAGATACTCGACTGGTCCGAACTGGCCGGGGACGACCGCAAGGCGGCAGACGGGTATTTTCACGCCAGCGTTTTTCCGGTCCTCACGCCGCTGGCCGTCGATCCGGGGCATCCTTTTCCGTTCATCTCGAACCTTTCAACCTCCCTGGCCGTGATACTCCGCCATCCCGACAAGCAGGAACAACTGTTCGCCCGCGTGAAGATTCCCAAGGTCCTGCCGCAGTTCGTGCAGTTGCCAAACCCGCCTGCCGGCGGGGACCTGCGATTCATCGACCTGATCGACCTGATCCGCAACAACCTGTCCGGCCTGTTCCCGGATATGACGATCCTTAACGCCACGCCTTTCCGGATAACACGCAACGCCGATGTCGAACGCGACGAGGACGACGCCGAGGATCTGCTGGGCATGGTCGAGGAGGAATTGCGCCAGCGGAGGTTTGAAAAGGTCATCCGGCTGGAACACGGCCCCAATCCCGATCCGTGGGTGCTCAAGTATCTTGTCCGCGAACTGGACCTGCCAGATCAGGACGTTTACGAGATGCCGACGCTGCTGGACTTCACGTCGCTCAAGCAGATCGCCGACCTGGCCGCCCCGAAGCTCAAGAACGAGCCGTGGGTTCCGATTACGCCCAAGGCCCTGGCCGACGAATCGGCCGACATCTTCGCGATCATCCGCAAGGGCGACCTTCTGGTGCATCATCCTTACGAGAGTTTCACGGGCAGCGTCGAGCGTTTCGTCAAGGCCGCGGTGAACGATCCGGCCGTGCTGGCGATCAAGATCACGCTCTACCGCACCGGCGACGACAGCCCGTTTATCCCGCTGCTGATCCGCGCGGCCGAGGAGGGCAAGCAGGTTGTCTGCCTGATCGAGTTGAAGGCCCGGTTCGACGAGGAGCGCAACATCTACCTTGCCCAGGCGCTCGAAAAGGCGGGCGTGCACGTCGTCTACGGAATCGTGGGGCTAAAGACCCACACCAAGACCACGCTGGTGGTCCGCCAGGAACCCGACGGCATGCGATGCTACGCCCACATCGGGACGGGCAATTACCACGTCCAGACCGCCAAACTCTACACCGACCTGAGCCTTCTGACCTGCCGCAAGGAACTCGCCGACGAACTGATCGAGCTTTTCCACTACCTGACGGGCATAAGCCTGAAAAAAAAATACGACAAGCTGCTGGTCGCGCCGGTAACCATGAAGGACCGCTTCATCGGGATGATCGAGCGCGAGATCGCCAACAAAAAGGCGGGCCGGCCCGCCCACATAGTCGGCAAGATGAACAGCCTGGAGGACCACGATATCTGCCTTGCCCTCTGCCGCGCCGGTCAGGCCGGCGTGCCGGTCGATCTGATTATCCGGGGATTCTGCTGCCTGAGGCCGGGCGTTCCGGGCCTCACCGAGAATGTCCGCGTTATTTCCGTCATCGGGCGGTTCCTGGAACATTCCAGGATTTTTTATTTCCTCGCCGGCTGCGAGGACCCGCTGGAAGGAGAGTTTTACATCGGCTCGGCCGACTGGATGTCCCGCAATCTCATGGACCGCGTCGAAGTCATCACGCCGGTGGAGTCGCGGCCGCAGCGGGAAACCCTCTGGCAGATCATTCAGATAATGCTGGCCGACCAGAGGCAGGCATGGGACATGAAGCCCGACGGCACTTACGTCCAGCGGACGCCAGCCGATCCTTCCGCCCCGGCCGCCATTGGCACCCACAGGACGCTCATGGAACTGGCGAAAAAGTCCGCTGCCAGATAAATCATAAAACCCCCGTCGTTAGACGTGACTGTTCGCCATTTCTGAAACGTCCAGCGGGCGTTCTGTCAGGAATTCAGCAGGTTGCCCGCCAGGCGTATGCTCATTCCGTCGGAGGTCAGGGACCGGATGTGTTCGGTGCGGATGAGGCCGTCCCTGTTCAGGTCCAGCCTGTAATGGAAGAACATGCTGTTCTTGAGCTTTTTGCCGCACAGGTGTATCAGCAGGTGGATGTGATAGATGCGTTTGACCTCGACCTTTTCGATCTTGCCGGCGTCGGTGTACATGAGCGTGCTGGACGGGTCGTCCATGCCGACGAGGAAGTTGTGCAGATTGAACCGCAGTATCTCGGTTATCGACTCAAGCCGCAAGTGATGCTTCATGAGCGTTTCGCCGTTGAAGCTCGTCTCCTTGTGGAAGTTGATGACGTCTTCGGGCGGGAGGATGTTCCGGAATTCGTTGGTCGAGAGGTTGCGGATGCGGCGGATCTCCTGCGGGATGTCGCCTGACGACTGCATCCGCACACGTATCTTGCTGGAACCGATGAGTTTTTTCACTTTTGGATCGACCAGGTCGTCGGTCTTGTCGGCCACAAGGGCGGGGATGTAGGCGATAAAGAATCCCCGCAGCCATTCCTTTATCCTGTCCTTGAAGACATACATGATTACGATGAGGATCGCCCAGGGGATGCTGTCGGGCGGGAACCACTTGGTGGCCAGGACCGTCGCCGCCACCGCGAAGAGCATCGCCACGCCCGCGGCCACGCCCATCAGAATCTGGGCCAGGCGGTCCGTGAAACGGTTGCGGCTCGCGCTGAGATACAGGCAGCTTTCGGCCCATTTCTTCAGGACGCCCTCGTGGTAGATGAACCGCTCGTTATTGTCGTTGGAGACCGGGGAGACGACGGTTCTGAAGCCCTTCGACCTTCTGTAGCAGGCCTCTTCGGAAAGATGCGGGCGAAGCAGCTCCGCCGCGGGCGAGAGCCTGTCGTCCTTTCCAAAGAAGCAGCAGATGTTGAAGAACTGCTTTTCGGCCGAAAGGCTGACCTGCTCGTCGGCCCAGTTTGCCGCCTGGCGGATGACGTCAGGTATGTTGGGGTCCACAAGTTCATGGAGCACGCAGGTTCGGTACAATTTCATCGCCGCCTGCAAGTCGTCGATGAACGTCTTCGTCTGCGAGATGGTTTCCTCGGCCGGGTAGCCGTCCTGCGGCAGCTTTTTCAGCAGCTTTCGGGCCTCCTTGACCTGGCGGTGAAAGATATTGGCGAACATCCGCAGTTCGTAGATTATGTATTCGACGTCCAGTTCGCTGGCGGAGGTCATTTTGGCCAGCGCCTGTCTGATGCGGATGAGCGGGCTTTTCTCGCAGGCCGGATCGACCAGCTTGGCAAGCGGGATGGCCGGCACCGTGAAGCGGGTGTACGAATGGGTGTCTTCAAGGAACTTCTTTACGCCGTAGTGATCCTTGTTCATGCCGAGCTGGTATGGACAGAACACGTACAGATCGAGCGCGTAGTCCAGCCGGATTTTGCCGGCCTCGACGGGATACGCCACGTCCAGCTCGAACTGCTGGTTGCCGTGAGTCGTTACGTTGCATTCGTAGTTCAGCATTTAAGAGATTAAGAATATATTGAAATCAGATCAAGAATCCATGAAAAAGCCCCGATTGTTGGGTGCTGCTTGTTTGGTGCCACATGAACATCTCAATACCGCTGGTGAATTGTCTGCGAGGCAAAGGTGAATTGCCAAATCTGTACAGTCATTATCCCAAAGGATGCCCGTGATCGATGCATCGCCGAGATTCAACTGATTAGCCTGTTCTTGTGCCAGTTTCATTCTATTTAAACAGGTGTGATTCAGACCAGTTTCATGAGTTTCAAGGCGTAGGCGACGTGTTGTGCGATCTGTGCCAGCGAGAAGACGGAAGCGTCGTAGATGAGGTTGTAGGCAGGCTTGCGAGGATATTTTTTCCCGTAGAGGTTGCGGAGAAATTCGCGTTCCTTCTCCATCAGTTCGATTTTTTCCTCCGCGGCCCTGGCTGCGACGCCTTCGCGGAAGGCCACCGACCCGATCCGCCAGTCGAGCGGGGCCTCGAGCCTGACGCTCAGGCCGTTTGGCAGGTCTGCGGTAACGGCCGAGCCGCCCTGGCCTATGATGATCGCCCCGCCGTTGATGGCCAGGCCGCGGATGATCGTGGTTATGCTGTTGCGGATTTCCATGCCAGACGGGACCCGCTGGCTGGCGAAGAAGTTGAACAGGTCCATCATGAACTGCGGCTTCTGGCGGCGCTGCTTTTCCAGGAGGTCGGAGGCCATGTTCGTCTCGGTCGCCAGGCTGTGCAGTATCTCCTTGTGATATATCTTCCAGGTCTTTCCGCCGTCGGAGTTCTCGTTGAGAATGTCCAGCAGCAGCAGGCCCAGCGCGAATCCGCCGCAGCCGTACTGGCGGGAGATCGTGATGAACGGCCCGATCCTGGGGGCCTGCCCGTGCTCTCGCATTGCCGACGATAGCGAAACCTTAGTACCCCGCCCCAGAAGTTGGGGGCGGATAATCATTGTTGAAACCAGCGGCCCTGAGCCGATGTTGTATGTAACTGGAAGAAGGAGCTTCCCATGCAAGGACGAAAGACTGCGCTGATAGTTGGGATGGATGATG
>JACRIL010000268.1 GCA_016235825.1 Planctomycetota bacterium | reverse complement strand
TCTCGAAGGCGTCAACAACAAGATCAAAGTCATCAAACGCAAAGCATATGGCTTCCATGACACGGAATACTTCGCCCTCAAGGTCAAACAGGCCTTGCCAGGCATCCAATTACCCACGAAAATGGGATGAGAACCGATTTTTTATTTCCAACAGCCGACGGTTTACAGGTAAATCTCGGCGCTAAATCATATCGCGGGGGAGGGGTACGGGGAGGGGGCCGCCGTAAACCCCAGCTTTAGCTGGGGCCTGTTACACAACACAGGCAGATCGGTGTTTCTTTTTAACAGAGAATTTCTATGAGAAAAGTATATGGGATTCAGAACAAGGTTGCTACCAGACAAACGCCGCGTTGCGTATTTCCGGTGCGTGGAATAGAATAACGGCGAAAGGCAGAGGAAAAATGGACAAGAAAATTGGCGTCAAACTTATGGTTTTGATCGGCGGTGCGGTTCTTGGTTTTGTTTTCCTGCAACCATCCCTTGCCGGCGTCTCCGGGTTGCCTTTCAGGGCGGAACTTGACCGTGCAAAAACTGTCGCCATTGGTAAAATTACAACTATTGTTAAGGAAAAGGAAAATTATGAGGGGAAATTCGTTTTGGGACATGCAACCTTGAAGGTTTCCGAGGTTATCAAGGGACAGAAGGCGGATGAGATCGAGTTGAGTGTTGTGATGAAAATGGACAGTAAACTTCCAAGCGCCATGGCATCGTCTCCACGCGTGTATCACGAGGGCGATGAGGGGATATGGCTCATCATGCCGGACGGGAGCCTTTCGCACACATATGGATTGCTGAACAAAGATCGCCTTCAGGAGGTTAAATCCATCCTCAATGAGTTGGACAATCGGACATGGTCGCAGGAAGTCAACGGCCTCAAGGTCTGGGCGTCAACCGATAAGGAATTCAGCGGAGGAAAGGACTCTCCCGGCATGGTTATTTTCGCCGTCAAGAATGTGTCTGATAAGACAATTTATCTTCCTCGATCAGGCTACAAGGGCATTGCTGTTGCTGTGGCACGCGATTCCTCGGGAAAGGAATTTCTTCTGCGGGGTTTGGGAAACCAGGGGGCAATTGAACCACCTCCTGTTTCTCGTGCTCTTGAGGCCGGCGAGACCTGTTATTTCCACCCCGACACGGAAAATTTTTCATTTTTCCAACTGCCGGGCGACATGCCGGCAGGCAAATATTCGATCATTATCAAGCTTGCCAATTCCGTTGAAAAAGGCATCCTGATAGCAGCGGGTAAAGAAAATCCTGTAATGCTTTGGACGGGCAGTATTGAAACTCCAGCGGTCAATGTAGAAATTCCTGAGAAACCGGCCGCGTCCCAACCGGCAGCCACGCAGACAGCCCCAAACAGTCTGCTGAAAAAGTAGCATGGGCATCCTGCCCATGAGTATCACGGCCGTCTCGGCCGTGGATTTTGTTGTTTTCTTGGCTTTTCAGGGGCAAGATGCCCCTGATACTCACGGGCGAGACGCCCGTGCTACTGTGAGTCGGCCTTTTCCAATGAACTGCAAAGAAAGATCGCAAATGAATGTCGCGGACTATCTGATCAATCGGCTTCGGCAGACGGGTCTGGAGCATGTCTTCGGCGTGGCGGGTGATTATGTGCTGGACTTCATGGACAGGATCGTGGCCAGTCCGCTGAAGCTGATCGGAACGTGCAATGAGCTAAACGCCGGCTATGCCGCCGACGGCTACGCGCGGGCAAAGGGCATCGGCTGCGCGGTCGTTACCTACGGTGTGGGCGGGCTGAGCATCGCCAACGCGGTGGCCGGGGCCTACGCCGAGCGCGTGCCGATGGTCATAATCAGCGGGGCTCCGCATTCCAAAATGAGGCTCAACCACGTCCTGATGCACCATCTTGTGGCCGACTACCACACGCAGCTCGACATATTCGGGAAGATGACGGCCGCGGCGGTCATGCTGGCCGACGGCGCGTCGGCCGGCCGGCAGATAGACGAGGCCCTGTCGGCCTGCATGGCCATGAAAAGGCCGGTCTATATCGAGCTGCCGGTCGATGTGGTAAACCAGCCGTGCGGCGAAGGTCCGGGCCTGTCGCCCGCCGGCCTGCCGTCGGATGCGCAGGCTTTGGCCGAGGCCGCCGACGAGGCCGCCGCGATGCTCAACGCCGCCAAAACGCCGGCCGTCCTGCTGGGCGTCGAGATCAAACGCTTCGACCTTAGCGGGCGGACCAGCGACCTGCTGGAAAAGGCCGGGTATCCCTTCGCCGCGACGATAAACGGCAAGACCGCCGTCGCCGAGACCCACCCGCATTACGTCGGCGTCTATCAGGGCGGGTTCTGCCCCGGCGCGGCCCACGACACGGTCGAGTCGGCCGACTGCCTGCTGAGCCTGGGAGCGTGGATGACCGACATAACCACCGGCGGATTCACCGCCCATCTCGACCAGTCGAGGATGATAAGCGCAAACTCCGACCGCGTCCGCGTGCGGCATCATTATTATGACGGCGTGCGTCTGGGCGATTTTGTCGCCGAGTTGACGCGGCGGCTCCGCCCGGCCGACCCGGCCGGCCATCCGCACACGCCCGTGCCCTACCTGCCGGCCGGAAAATTCGTCGCCCAGGCCGACTCGCCCATGACGGTCAGGCGGTTTTTCGGGCGGCTCAATCACTTCCTGACCGACGAAATGACCGTAGTCAGCGACACCGGCGACGTGATGTTCGGCGCGAGCGAACTGCACCGCAACGAGGTCAACAGCTACATCGCCCAGGATTATTATTTGTCGATCGGCTATTCGCTGCCTGCGGCGCTGGGCGCGGCCCTGGCCCGACCGGACAAACGCGTGATCAACATCATCGGCGACGGGGCCTTCCAGATGACCGGCCAGGAACTGTCCTCGCTCATCCGCTTCAACGCGAGGGCGGTCGTCTTCGTGCTCAACAACCAGGGCTACGTTATCGAGCGGTTGATCCACGACGGACCTTACAACGAAGTCCAGAACTGGAATTATCACCGCCTTCCCGAGGCCTTCGGCGGCGGAATCGGCACGCTTGCACGGACCGAAGGCGAACTGGAGGCCTCACTGGAACTGGCCGAAAAAAATCCAGACAAGACCGTCCTCATCGAGGTCCAGGTCGGCCGCAACGACAGCACCGACGCGCTGGCCCACATCGGCCAGATAATACGGAAACTCTCGAATTGACCATGAACGTCAGAATTCAGCAACCGGTCGCCGCCGACATCCGCGAAGAACAGTTTGTCTCGCCGGCGGATCAATCCATTCAAACCTACCTGATCGCGGAATCCCCGAACGCTTCGCTCCCTGTTCCGCTCCTTGCCTTTTATCTGCACGGCGGGCTTAACCATCAGGAGCAGGGAATGACGGCTGGCATCTATAACAATTTCTTCGGGCGGGCGTGGAATGAACTGGCGAAACGCCGGGCCGTTTACGTCTGTCCGGAGTACCGGGGAAATTCCTGGATGGGCCCGGCCGCGGAAGCGGACATTTTGCACATCATACGCAGCCTGCGAAAACGCTGCTGCCCGCAAAAGGTCGTGCTTATGGGCGGATCCATGGGCGGAACAAGTGCATTGATTTTCGCCTCGCGGCATCCGGCGAAACTCGACGCCGCGATGGCGCTATGCCCGGCCACAGATATGGCGGAATTGTTCCGGGACCTGGCTGTCAGCGAAAATCCCGATCTCAGAAAACTTGCCGACGATTGGTCGCAAAGTTACGGCGGAACGCCGGAGCAGGCGCCGGCGGTCTATCGGGAACGGTCCAGCCGTTATAATGCCGATAAACTGGCCGGCCTGCCGCTTGTTATCGTGCACGGTTCGGCCGATTCCGTGATCTCAGTCCGGCACAGCCGCCTGCTGGTTGAAGAACTCAAGAAACGCTACGCCCGCCTGCTTTACCATGAAATTGACGGGGGCGATCACGATTCGCCGGTAGTAAAGGCGGATATCGCCCCTTATCTTGATTTCCTGCTCGCGCAGGCCGGTTAATTTCGTGATAGAATGGGACGGAAAGGAATCGGATTATGCCGCTTCAGGCGGAACTGCCGAAAGAAATTCTGGAGATGCCGGCCGACCGGCTCGCGGGGCGCATCGCGCAATTGAAGGCCCGGCTGGGGCGGGACCTTGTCATCCTGGCCCACCATTACCAAGCCGATGAGATAGTCGCCGCGGCAGACTTCGTCGGCGACAGTTTAAAGCTCTCGCAGCAGGCGGCGGCAAGGAAGGACGCCCGGTTCATCGTATTCTGCGGCGTGCATTTCATGGCCGAGTCGGCCTGCATCCTCGCCTCGCCCGATCAGGCCGTCTGCCTGCCGAACCTTCAGGCCGGCTGCGCGATGGCCGACATGGCCGACGACCTGGCGGTTCAGGCGGCGATGGATGAACTCGATCAGGCCGGCCGGGGACGGGTCGTCCCAGTCGCCTACGTAAACTCATCCGCTGCCGTCAAGGCCATCGCCGGGCGGTCCGGCGGGGCGTGCTGCACATCCAGCAACGCCCGGAACGTTTTTCAGTGGGCCTTCGCTCCGGAATCGGCCGGCGGGGCCGGCGGCGACGTGATACTCGCCCTGCCCGATCAATATCTGGCCTTGAATACGGCTGTCGCCATGGGTTTTTCCTCCGCCGACTGCGCGATTTACGATTACGAACAGCTCCGCGGCGGGCTGGCGGCCGATCAGGTCCGCGACTGCCGGTTTATCCTCTGGAAGGGTTTCTGCCACGTACATCAAATGTTTTCGCCTGCCGACATTAAACGGATCCGTGCCGCCCGGCCGGACATCAAGGTCATCGTCCACCCCGAATGTCCGCGCGAGATCGTCGAGATGGCCGACGCGTCCGGCAGCACCGAGCAGATCATCCAGGCCGTCGCGTCCGCGCCGGCCGGCAGTTCATGGGCCATCGGCACCGAGAGCCATATGATCCACCGCCTCGCCCGCAAACATCCCGACAAATTCATCTGCGTCCTGTCCGGCCGCGATCCCGTCTGTCACCAGATGGCCAGAATCGACCTGCGGCATCTGCTCTGGACGCTCGAAAACCTCGCCGAGGAAAACGTCGTCAACCGCATCGCCGTCCCGTCCGAAGTCGCCGACGACGCCAGACTTGCCCTCGAACGCATGCTTGCAATAAAACCGAGCAACGGAATAACCCCCGCCGGCGGGTGAAATTGCCTCGCCACATGCGATAAGAATACAATATTCAATCAAACTAATTTTCGACAGGCGGTGGAGGTTGGAGCCTACGCTCAATCATTTTCCCCCTCGCTTCATGCATCAGGACTGGCGGCAGCGAGTTTACGGGCGGATTGAAAGATTCGATGATCGCCTGGACTCTGGCGGCGGCTTCGGAGCTGAGTTTGCGATTGGTGGAAACTTCCTTCAGGAAGGCGACGACGGGCATGCCAATTTCCTTGAGTTGCTTGGTCGCAGCTTCTCGGGTGGCGACTTGGTCGGAATCGAGCTTTTCGACGAGTTTCTCCGCGTCGGCCTTCTGCTGGGGCGTAAGCTGGGCCGGCTGGGAGGCAGGCTGCGTCGCTGGCCTGCTGGCCGGTTGGGTTGTAACGACATGTTTGGCCGGAGGCGCGCCGGGCGGAGGCGGAGGCTGTTGTGCCATAAGGGACGACTGGCTCACGGCGATTGACACGACCGCGGCCGTGGCGGCAGTCCCGCACGCCCCGACGAACGCGCTCAACGCCTGCTTGACCCACTTGCGGTCCACCTTCTTGCGGCAGGGTTCAGGAAACAGCAGATTCTGACGCTTTTTCATGTCTTTCATTGTCCTGTCCTTCCAT
>JACRIL010000267.1 GCA_016235825.1 Planctomycetota bacterium | reverse complement strand
GTAACCAAAATGATATCCTTACCTGTGCTCATTGCGGTCTCCTTGGCCTTTGGCCTGTTTTGAAAGCCCCTATTGGCTTTCATTCGGGTTATTGTACCCGACCCGACAGGAGACCGCTTTTTTTACTCATGCCATCTTACTGGGCGCAGGTCAAGCACACCGGGTATGGCCAGGCCCTGCGGATCGCGGCGCGAGACCTCTTCGGCATCGCGGAGATTGACGACAAAACAATCCACGATCTGGCGGAGCGGGTCAAAGCGGACAACACGCCTGGCCTGTATCGGCGGATCTTGCAGGAAAGGTGCCGGATAAGGGTTGTGGTGGATCACGATTTTTCTGAAAGAGTGTCTTTCCCGGATGATCCTTTGTTGCGAGGATTGTGCATCCTCATGCTCACCTTGTTCAATCCGATGAAAAGTGCATCCGTGGACGAAGTGGCGAGACGGAGCGGAATGAGCATCCGGACGCTCGATGATTTGACGGCCGCAATTCAAAAACTCATCCGGGACGACATCCGGAAAGGCGCGGTCGGCCTCAAGATGATGTGTATGGATTTTCCTCCGCCCTCGGCAAAAGAGGCCCAGTCCGAATTCCGCCAGGCCATTTCAAAGAGCGATCCGGAGAGGGAGTTTCCCGCCCTTGCCCGGTATCTTGCTGACAAATGTTTTGACGTGGCGGCGGAGGCCGATGTGCCAGTGGCGGTGCATTCGGGGTTCTGGGGCGACTTTCGCAAAATCGATCCGAAGTTCATTCTGACTTTCGGATACCGGCGCCCGGAAGTGCGTTTCGATCTGTTCCACCTGGGAATACCGATGGCGCATGATGCGGCCATCATCGGCAAGAACATGCCCAACGTTACGTTGAATCTCTGCTGGTGTCCGATCATCTCCCAAACGCTGACGGCGCGGATGCTGGATGAACTGTTGGATATGGCGCCGCTCAACAAGATCATCGCGTTCGGCGGCGACTATTATTGCGCCGTGCACAAAGTCTACGGCCACCTGGTGATGGCCAGGGAAGCGGTCGCCTCCGCGCTGGCCCGTCGGGTTGAGGCCGGCGACTTCGACCGTGCGGAGGCATTGCGGATCGCCTCAATGTGGCTGCACGACAACCCGGCACAGATATATCGGGTCTGACCCGGTTGGCGAGGATAGTGCCATACGGGGGCGGGCTTGTCCGGCTTAGCCAAGGCTGCGCCGGTCGCATCGGCGGTTCACAGCCAGCCGGTGATTTTTGCCAGCAGCCTGCCGTAATGGACGAAGTCCGGCCATGAGATGTCCGAGGGCACGCCGTGGTCGCAGCCGGGGATATAACCGCCCGATCTGACGACCGGCTCGATCCGCTTCAGTTCGTCGGCTATGACGCTGCCGCCCTTTGCCATGCATCGCTTGTCCACGCCGCCGCAATAGGCCATCTGCCGGCCGAATCTGCCGCGGAATTCGTTTATGTCGCAGTGTGCGGCCACCTCCACCGGGTCGGTTGCGTTTATCCCCGACTCGATCCACAGCGGGATCAGTTCGCCGACGTAGCCGTCGCTGTCTATCTCGACGACCGGGCAGCCGGCCTGGCGGGCCTGGCTGCTCCAGCGGCCCCAGCTCGGCATGCAGAATCGCCGAACCATGTCCGGCGAGATCATCGCCTTGGCCTTGTAGGCCATGTCCTCGGAGATGTGAACCATGTCCGGTGCAATATGCTGGAAAATCCGGTCGAGCATCGTTGCGACGAAGTCCGACCAGAACGCGGCCATTTCGTCCACCAGTTCCGGTTGCTCGACCATCATGAAGCACAGACCCTCGAAGCCGCACCATTCCCGCATCTGCCAGAACGGCCCGGAAAAATGGATCGAAAGCAGCCAGTCGCGGTCGGCGGCCTGGCGGCACCGCCGGACGAAGTCTGCCGGGAACCGCCCCGGGGCGTCCGGATCGTAGCGGGTCTTCATCGCCAGCCAGTCATTCCGGTTTTCCACCGGGCAGCGAAGCCAGCGGCGGGTTACGAAATCCTTGGCCTCACGCAGGTACGTCAGGTCGAACTGGTCGGATATCTCGCAGATGTTGCCCTTCCAGTCCTGGCAGATGTAATGCCCGTCGCGATGCTCGATGACCTTTTCCTCAAACTGCGGGATCATTCTGAAATCGACGCCAAGCCCGACCGGCTTGCCAGCCGGCTGCGGTTCGATGCCCAGCGTCTCCAGCAGGTGCGCGTAATAATGTTTTCCTTCCGGCAGGCCTTCTTTATGCCAGCGGGCCAGGGTCGATTCTCTCGGGCCGCCCGGTTCAAACGGTATCCGGTCGGGGTTGGCAAAGGTCATCGTCTTTATCCATCGTTCGCGTGCGTTCATTTGCAGGTCTCCTGTTTCCATTCTTCAGTCATAATACGCGGCAATAAGCCCTTGAATCTTCCATAATGCGGACATAAGATGTTCATAAATGAGACATCAGACCGCAATCCTGGCGGGCCGAAAACTTCAGCCGCCCGGCTATCGCTTCGTTACGGGGCAATACGATCATTTCCAGGTCATCTACGTTTCTCGCGGGCTGCTTTTTTTCCGCGTCGATGGTCCGGCCGTCCAGTTGCGGGAAGGCTCCATCGCCATTCTGAGAAAAGCGAGCCGGTTTGAACTCTGGTGCGAGCGGGCCGGATACCGGGGCGTCTGCTGCAACATCTACTCCGATCTGCCGCAGGAGATGATCGGTCAGTCCGAGACGCTCAACGCCACAGCCGAGCTGAGGGCGCTGGCGGCGCTGATGGAACTCCAGATCAACTCGCCGACTCCGCAGGGAGGGCTGGTCCTGGAGGGCATGGGGATGGCCCTGGCGTGGGAATCGGTCAGGCTCAGCCAGCAGAGGGATGCCAGCCTGAAACTCGTCCGGTCCGGCCAACACTGGGCGCAGGCGGTCAGGGCGGCTATTGACGCCAATCTGCATACAGCCTCCACGCCGCGGCAGGCCCTCGCAAATCTGCCGATGAGCTACCGCCAGCTTTCCCGCCATTTCCTGAACTTATACGGTGTAACGCCCAAGCAGTACCAGCTTTCCGCCCGGATCGACGAGGCACGGGGGCTGCTGGAGAGGTCAAACCTCAGCGCGACTGACATCGCGATCGAACTTGGTTTCGCGTCGAGCCAGCATTTCGCGACCCTTTTCCGACGGATAGCCGGCGTCCCGCCGCTTGCATGGCGGGTCAGGGCCAGGCAGGCGGCAAACAGATAATGTACACGCGCGACCTTATATCCCTGATCGTATTCGCGGCGATGCTGGCTGTTATTTACGGTTGGGCGTTACTCATTCTGCTGGCCGGCCTCATCCGGTGGATTCGCCGCAGACCGGCCGCGCCCGTGAAAACCTGGCGACGCTGGACGCGGCGGGGCATACTGGCCGTCGCGATCGCTGGTTTGCTCTGTCTGCCTTACGCATATTTTGTCGAACCTTACTGGCCGCAGGTTGCGCACGTCCGTTTGCAGACCGACAAACTGCCCGCCGGCGCCGCGCCCATCCGCATCGTCCAGATATCCGACCTTCATTGCGAAGCGGCGCCCCGGCTGGAGGAAAAGCTGCCAACCATCATCGCCGGCCTCAAGCCCGACCTGATCGTCTTCACCGGCGACTGCATAAACAGTCCGGCCGGCCTGTTGGTCTTTCGCAAACTTATGAACGATCTTTCCGACGTCGCGCCGGTTTATGCGGTTCTGGGCAACTGGGACTGCTGGCGCGGGCAGGCGTCGCAGAAATTTTTCGAGGGCACAAAGGTCCGCGAACTTGACGGCACGAACGCGCCGTTCGGGATTCGCGGCGCCAGGATCAGCCTGGCCGGCGTCCGATGGAACAGCGACCCGGAATGTAACGCCAGAAAAATCGGCGATGCTCTTGCCGGAATTCCGCCCGGCGATTTCTCGATATTCCTCTGCCACAAGCCCGATCAGATATACGATGTGGCGGACAAGGTCGATCTGTATCTGGCCGGCCACACGCACGGCGGACAGGTCGCCATGCCGTTTTACGGGGCCATCATTACTCTTTCGCGGCATGGAAAGCGGTTTGAGAGCGGCCTGAACCGCGTCGGATCGACCTGGATATACACAAATCGCGGAATCGGCATGGAGGGCGACGCATATCCACGCCTGAGATTTTTCGCCCGGCCCGAAATCACGCTCATCGAATTGAAGGGCAAATGAGCGACAATTATTGCTGCAACTCTGCGAAAGACGCCTGTTTTCCGTTTTGAAGGGTGAATTTGACATACAGTATTTCGCCGATACCCGGGATATTGCTTTTTCATATACTCTACGAAACCAACGACACCTTGCAGTACCATGTCAACCGATTCGCAGGCTCGAAGAGCCGGCAGACAGTAGCCGTAGGCGTGAGCCTACGGTACGCATAATCCCATTTATAATGAGCCTCGGAGAGGCGACAGAAATTTTCAGACACCTTGTGCCGCCCCGTCGGGGCTCAAATCTTGATGCGGCCTGCTTTCCGGAGGCTCACGCCCCCGGCTACTCTCTGCCAGCCCTTCGGGCTTTGAATGTTCAAAACAAATGCCGCTCCGCGATTTCTGTGAAGTGGGAAATTATTCGACTCGGAATTATTTACCCTGCTTGTTTGCCTCGATCATCTTCCTGAGTTCTTCCGTTCGCTTCTTGGCCGCCTGGACTTTTTCATCGCCGATTTTGGTTTCGAGTTTTTTTGCTGTTTCGCCACTGTCTTTATAAGTATCAGCCGACAAGTAGTACCAAGCCAAACTTTCTGTTTCATCTTGGACTACACCCTCGCCTTTATGATAACACAAACCCATCATGAATTGTGCCGGTGCGTCTCCTTGCTCGGCTGCCTTCCGATACCACTTAACAGCCTCCAAAATATCTTTAGATACACCCTCACCTTTAAAATAACACGAACCCAAGTTACTTTGTGCCTCCAAAACTCCCTTTTTGGCTGCTTTCCGATACCATTTTACAGCCTCGGCAGGATCTTTTATAACACCTTTTCCTTTCTCATAACATGAGCCAAGATTGCATTGAGCCAAAGCAAATTCCTGGTCAGCAGCTTTGCGATACCATTTGACTGCTTCAGCTAAATCTGAAGCAACTCCCTCGCCCTTGTCATAACACCATCCTAAATAGTATTGCGTCTCATCATGCCCTTGTTCTGCGGCCTTACGGTACCATTTGACGGCTTCGGCCATGTCTTTTAACACTCCGTCGCCATTTTGAAAACATAAACCAAAACAGAACTGTCCTACAGAATCTCCTTGTTCCGCAGCTTTCTTGTACCATTTGACTGCTTCTTTGGGATCTTTGGTAACACCTTCTCCATAGATATAACAATACGCCAAGCAACACTGAGCTTGAGGGTTTCCCTGTTCCGCAGCCAACTTATACCATTTGACAGACTCTATAAGATCTTTAGGTACGCCTCTGCCCTTGGCATAACTATGACCGAGATCACACTGTCCATCAGCATCTCCTTGTTCAGCCGCCTTCTTAGGCACTCTAACAAAACCTAGTGCTCTGTCAGCCGTAAATTGATGGATATAATCTTTTCAGTTTAATCCGTGCATCTTCTGTGGTGAACTGCCAGTCGACCTTGTTCTCAGCCTTGTCGCGTGCAGCTTCCCAAGCCTTCACTTCCCGCCGCAGAT